>JAYVDU010000114.1:0-6247 GCA_043749245.1 Bacteroidota bacterium
CGCTTTGTCAAACAAAATAGTTTCGAGCGTTTGTAAATCACCAAAGATTACTTGTTTTGCATAAGGTTGCAGGGCAATACTTATCAGCATATAGGCCCAAGTGGGAACAACAGCATCAGCCGTGCAAACGATGGCAACATATTTATTTTGATAACTACTCCAATCGTGTTGTTTAATAAATTCTCTAAAATCTTTTTCTTTCAACATTAATTCCTGAAACAATAATGGCTTTAAATCAAACAATACACGCTCACCTTTTGAGTAATATTCCTCTAAGTCAATAGTAACTATGCCACTATTAGCAACTTTATTGATGATTTCGTTTTCCATTATTAAAAGCTTGGTAATTTTTTGTTTTTTTTATTTCTCATTATTGAAAAATAAATTTACATGAATCCTAATTCTAATTGCGCCACTTCGCTCATCATTTCCTTTGTCCAAGTAGGCTCAAAGGTTAACGTTAGGGCGGCAGAATGAATATTTTGTACGAGTTTTAATTTTTGTTCAACCTCGGCGGGTAATGTTTCGGCCACAGGACAATTAGGTGACGTTAATGTCATCGTAATTTTTAAGTCATTCGTATCATTCAAATCTAATTCATATATCAATCCTAATTCCCATATGTCTACAGGTATTTCAGGGTCAAAGCAAGTTTTGATTTCATCGATAACTCGCTGCATTAATTCTGTGTTTTTTGTAATGATGATTGCGCTCATTTATTTTGGTGATAATTAATGGTAGGTATTAAAACTTGTAATCTTTGTATTTGGTTGTAAATTCAGCATCTTCAAGCTTTGGATTAACTTGCAAATAATGGTAATCGTATTGTTCATATAAGCCTTTATCATCTAATACTTTAACGCCTATCGGCAAAAAATATAGCTGATCTATAAATAAGGTTACGTCTTTTGCATATGCATTTGGTACTTTAAGCTGTTGTCCTTTTTTAAGAATATCAAAATAGTCGTTTAGTTTAGGATTTACTTCTAAAATCATATATTCACTAATATGTAATTTACGAGCAATGGTGGTAATGCTTTCGCCGTCACCTACAGTGTAATATTCGTAACCAAAATCTTTATTAGTAATAATTATTTTATAACAAGGGCGGTTGTTGTATCGTTCCGATTCTTCTAATTTAAAATAGTGATCAAATTTATCGCCTACTTTAAGTGCCATAAATTCAACGATACTTCCGAAATAATCAAAACCCATTTCGTTTAGCGTGTGGTGCTGATCTTGGCGCATTAGATTTCCCAAAGGATCTAAATTTAAATTGACATAAGGAAAAGAATTAGGTTTTACATAAGCCTTATTGTTATTCCAACCTTTTTTCCATAAAAGTTCAATACCAGTTATGTATAAATAAATTTTACGAGGATTACGAATTAATTTAACGGAAGACCCATAATAATTATAGCCGTTTTTGCCTCGCTCCGTAATTTTCAGACTGTATTTTAACCGCTCGACTGACTCGATGGATTTTATCATTTTAAAGATAATTTCCTTAGCAGTAAAATCCACTTTTTGGGCATAGGTATGATTTAAACAATATAGGCTAAAAAAAAGTGTAATATATAATTTGAAAGCTACTTTTGGCATCGACGACAAAGGTAAAATAAACTTTAATAGTTTATGAATAAATGTTAATTACTTGGTTATTAAATATTTACTAAACATAGCCGTATTTTTATAAATTTACACATAAAATTAATGTAAATTAGAGTACATTCACATTCCTAAAATGATACAATACAATCAAATAACACACTTAATTTCAGAGCTTTTATATAAGCATGATTGTGTTATTGTGCCCAATTTTGGCGGTTTTGTTGCGCGCCATCATAGTGCTCATTTTAGCAAAGGAAATTCGTTACTGCATCCACCAACCAAACAATTGTTGTTCAATAAAAATTTGGTTCACCAAGATGGATTATTGGTATCAGCATTAATGGAAAAAAGTTCCATTACGTTTAATGATGCGGTAATTGAGCTTAATGATTACAAGGATTATATTCAAGCTTTACTAGTTGCGAAAAAACGTTTTGAACTACAAAATATTGGTTTATTATATATAGATGCAGAAAATAGCTTGCGCTTTGAACCTAAAGCCGACGTTAATTTTTTATTAGAAGCTTTCGGATTTGAGCCAGTCGTGTCAAATGAATTAGTGATTGAGGTTGAAAAACCAATCATAACTAAACAGTTTGAAGATAGAAAAGCAATTAGTGTAGCCCCAGAAAAACAAAAGAAATCTTATGCTAAAATAGCGACCTTAGCTATTGGATTACCCGCAACCTTAGCTTTTTTGTTATTTGCAGCTTACTCAAAACCAATGAAGCCATTGTTACAATCTTCTTTAAATCCGTTTTATACACCTGAAAAAACATATACTCCCGATAAAAATCATGCCCGCAAAGCTTTTGTTATCAATGCAATTGAACAACAGTCTATCGTAGAGGATAATAATGGGTATGGTACTTTTAAGCTTTCTGAAACCGGAAACGTATTAGTTGCATCTTCAAATGAATCGGAAGTAAAAACTGATAAAACGGCTGTTTCTAAATATGTGAACACGACTAAACATACTAAACATTTTGATGGTAACTATCAGGTGGTTGTTGGTTGTTTTGGTATTGTAAAAAATGCAAATAAATTAGTTAACGAGTTGCAAAAAAATAATATGGAAGCTGGAATCACTGGTACTAATGCCAAAGGCTTACATGTGGTTAGTTGCGGTGGGTTTAATTCTAAAGAGCAGGCTACTCAGTTGTTAACCTCTATTAAGGCATCTTACCCAAACGCTTGGGTAATGAGTAAGTAATTTATTTTATTTTTGTAATAATAAAATCTTCTTTCTTTTCATTTTCGTTTTTAAAACCTCGCATGACTACATTTACGGTGCTATCATTTAAAATTTTGTAAATAATAATAGACGGGTAATCTCTAAAAGGATTTTCAAAGGTGTAGATATTGTTTTCTTCCTTAGTTAACGTAAATTTTACAGTCTTATTATCATTTTGGTTTTTGACATTAAAATACATAAATATACCTTTGGGCGTATTTTCCAAGTTCATTGCTTGTCTAAAAAGTGTATCGGTGTTGGTAGAATCCATATAATAACCAAAACCTTTAAAATCTAAATTGCCATCATTCTCCCAGTTTTCGTAATAAGTCCCGTATGCAGATTTTAGAATATAATTACCATTTATCCATTTAAAATGTGGGGTTTTTAATTCATCATTTTTTGAGGAATTTTCATTTTGAGAACACGAAAGACATATAAAGCCAGTTATTACAGGTATAATTATGTGTTTTATGTAATTCATTAATTAAATATAAGAAATTTCCTCGTTAAAATACCGTTAAATAACTAAGCTATTTTATTTATATTCGCATATCTTGAAAACACTTCTTGTATTTATCATAAGTTTAGTATTTGTGAATTTTGTATTTGCACAAACAGACACGATTTCTAAGCCATTAGTAAAAGACACCACTGTTTTTAATCCGAAAAAAGAAGTTGCATATGATGGTAAGCGATACAGGGTATATAATAATTGGATTACATTCGGTATAGGTCAAGGGTTTAATTCGCATTGGTTTAAAGACGAAAAGGATGAAAAAAATGCGGCTGTAGATTATAGTTTTCATTTGAAACAGTATTACTTTAGGTTAGGTGGTTTTATGAGCGGACGAGATTTCAATCAATTCAATAACTACTCATTTCATGCAGGTATAGGATTAAGAAAAGAAGCTGAAAAATATAATCTATCCATGTTCTTAGGCCCATCTATTTCTTATTTTCGTCGACCTTTAAGTGATAGTACTATTTACGGTTTGCAAACAGTATTAGGCAGCGTTATTAATAGGGTAGGGGGTTATGCGTGCGTAGAAGCTGTATATAAATTTAAGTATGATTTAGGTTTAGGTGGACAAATTTTTTGTGATTATAACGAAGTTCAAATTGTTTATGGAGTTAGAATTGTTGCTTATTTTTCGAGTGCTTACCGTGGTATAAAATATGGACGAAAAACAGCACCTAAAAAAAAATAATTCTAAGCAATTAGATTTTATCATTGTTGGGCAAGGAATTGCGGGCTCAGTATTAGCTTTATCATTAATAAAATCAGGATACACTGTTTGTGTTATTGATAAACAGGAATTATCTTTAAGTTCTAGAATTGCAGCGGGAATATGGAATCCAGTAGTATTTAAGCGTCTTACAAAAAGTTGGTTAGCGGATGAAGTTGTGCCTGAATTAATCCATTTTTATGAATTCTTTGAAAAAGAACTGAATGCGTCGTTTGTTAACAAACGTTTTATTTTAAAGCCATTTTCGGAAGAACAAGAAAAAACATTTTGGTTAAAAAAAGCAGAATCAGAAAATGAATTTTTAGATAAATCAATTTACGAAGATTTTAAAGTAACAGACGCGTATAGTATAAAATCCTACTCAAAAGTATTACAAGCCGGAAACATCGATGTGACAACGTTTTTGGATGCTACTAAAAATTATATTTCTAAACATCACCAATTAATTGAAGAAGTATTTAATCATAATATTTTAAAACGAACCGACAATGGCATCGAATATAAATCAGGTTCTGCTAAAAGTATTATTTTTTGCGAAGGCCATTTGATTTCAAAAAATCCCTATTTTAATTATATTCCTTTTAAACCCGCCAAAGGTGAGGTATTAACGATAACCTGTAACGATTTGCATTTAGAAAATTCTATTTTTAATAAAGGATTTTTTATCTTGCCCTTAGGAAATAATACCTATAAGGTAGGCGCTACATACGAATGGGAAAACCTAAATGATATGCCTACAGAAAGTAAAAAACAAGAATTGATCACAAAATTAAATAATGTTATTTCTACTCCTTATCAAATTGTGAAGCATGAAGCGGGTGTGAGGCCATCCGTTATCGATAGGAGACCTGTTGTTGGTTGTCATCCTGAATACAATAACGTATATGTGTTTAATGGATTCGGTACCAAAGCCGTCATGTTGGCTCCCTATTTTGCAAAGCAATTAGTTAATTTTATTCAACATCATTCTGCTATTGATTTAGCTGTTAATCCTTCTCGGTTTAATAAATGAGTTAAATATTTGTTTTATTGAGTATTAACTTTAACTTGTAAGCTTTATTTATTATGAAAACTCTTTTTTTTAAATTAACTTATTTGATCTTTTTTGAACTGCTTTGTGCTTCATTTTTTGCGCAACAAAAAGATAGTTCTGCTCCAAAAACTATTGAGGTTAAAGAAGATATTAATGCTGCTAAAAAACGAAAATTTATTTATTCGGTTTCTAATCGCTTTAGTGATGATGAAAAATATGATGTGTTTAAATTTACGCCTAGCCCTCAAATCCCAGCATTAATAGTGATTAGAGGCCATTTAGAAGTAATTGGAAATCCAAACGAAAAACGCGCTCGTATAAATATTTATAATGTATCTAATAATGTGTTGATTGGAACTTATAATACGAATAGCTATACAGGTAATTATTTGCTTATACTATCTCCTAATGTAAAATATTTATTTAAAGTGGAAATCTTGGGTTATGGCACTACTCAAGAAATTGTGGAAGTTCCTCTTAAAATTGATTATGAAATTTGTCAGCAGGATTTAAAAATTAAATTAAACGAAAAAAACAAACCCGTTTTAGTGATTAATAGTTTTTTTGCTGATGAAAACGAAAAAGTATTTTACATCAAAACGAGTATAGATACCGCTCAAGTATATAATGAGAACTCTCCGTTAATGTACAATGAATCGTTGAGTAAGCCCACTGCTAATGGTTATTCGAGTATCGATGAATTAGTTAAAAAGCAAGTAGAAGAAGAAAAGAAAAAGCCGGAAGAAGCCTTAAAGGCATTTAAAAATAATGATTTTGAAAAAGCACTATCAATATATGCATCATTATTAAAAAATGATGCAGGCGAACCATTCGTTAATTATTATTATGGTATATGTTTATTGAAGCTAGAAAGAAATAAAGCAAAGGCGATTAATTCATTCAAAATAGCATCTGCTTTTAAGGATGTTCCTAACGATGTTTTTTTCTATTTAGGTAAGGCTTGTCATTTATCTTATTTATTTCAGGATGCAATAATTGCTTTGGAAGAATATAAAAAAAGAGCAAAAGTTTCTGAAGTGGACGCCAATGGCGTTAACCAGCTTATTCAATATAGTAAGAACGGAAACATATTAATGACCGATCCGGTAAATATTGAAA
>JAYVDU010000115.1:0-6216 GCA_043749245.1 Bacteroidota bacterium
AATGACTTGCCCTGGTGTTACTGAAGGAGAAGGACTTGCTGTAAAATTAGCCACTGGTATTATATCACCTATTGTCGTAATTGTATTTGTGGCAGTGCAACCTTTAGAGTCTGTAATCGTAACGGTAGTTGTTCCAATGGAACAAACAGTTCGTGTTGAGGAAGTTGATAAAGAATTAGACCAGGCATAAGTTAATGGTGTATAAGAGGAAGCACCTGATGCTGTTAAAATAGCACAATCTCCGGGGCAAAGCGTTAAATCAGGTGAAGCAAGCGTAACCGAGGGAATAGATTTAACGACAGAAACAGCAGCTGTACCTTTACATAAATTTTGGTCAGAAACTAATAACGTATAAGTTCCTGCTGTACCAGTGGTAGCAGTAGCGGCAGCACCTAACGAAGCCGGACTCCAAGAATAAGAATAAGCAGGTGTTCCGCCAGTTAAGGTTGGAGTTAATGATGCTACGTTTCCATTACAAAACACGATCGCACTGTTAGATAATGAAACAGTAGGGTTTGATGCAGCAATTACAGAACAAGTATTAGAGACAATGCTAATACAGCCTGAAGCAGTGTTTGTAACCTGTAATGTTAATGTAGTTGTAGCATTTACAGATAAACTTGAGGCATGAGATCCTGTGCTCCAAGTATAGGTATATGGTCCGGATGGGGTCATAGAATTTGGCGCGACTGATGCACTGGCCCCTGAGCACATGCCAACAGTAGGAGGTAATGTAACAGTAGGGGTTGTATTAACAGGAACATTAATTGTTGTTGTAGCAACACATCCACTAGCGGTTACAGTTACTCCAATAATTCCAGACGAACTAGCAGTAGTAGTTTGTGTAGTTGCACCATTTGTCCAGCTATAACTATCTGCGCCAGAAATAGAAGCCGTTAATGTAGTTGTTCCAGCACCACATATTGAAATGGGATTAGCTGTTATAGTAACTGCGGGGGTGCCATTAGTAATAGTGAAAGTTGTAGCACCTTGACATCCATTAACATCAGTAACTGTTACTGTTTTTACGCCACTTGTTAAAGCGGCTGTTGGTGTATTAATTGCTGGCGTTGCCCATGTATAAGTGGCATATGATGGCATGCCAGCAGCAGGAGAATTAAGAGATAAAGTGGTACTTGTTGCAGGAGAACAGTAATTTAATGGGCCAAACAATACAGGGACAGGATTTGGGAAAACTTTGATAGTATCCGACGATGATTTATAGCAACCTAGTTTATTAACGGTCACATAATAAACGCCCGTTGTATTGGCAACGATAGAACAGCCAGTTGCACCATTACTCCAATATACATTATCATAAGCAGCACAATTAGTTAATGTTACCGTCGCGCCAGGAGTTGCACAGACAGTGCCTGCTGGAACTATTGATAAAGTTGGTTGCGGTACTGAAAGATTTTGTATTTTAATGTAATAAATTGCAGAAGAAGATAAAGGAGGAACGCCATTATCGGTACCAGTAATGATCACTGTATGTACACCTGTAACACTAGCCGAAACTACAACCATCCACGCATAGGTAGTAACGCCTCCAGCAGTTGATGTTATTCCTAAAGGAACGAAACTTCCGCCTAAAGTAGGTGCGCTGCCAACTATAGTTACAGACTGAGTGCCTTCTGGAGCCAAAAAGGAAGTGGTATAAACTAAGGTATCACCTAAAGCACAAATTCTGATGGTATCTCCACAAGCAGAGCCACCACCAGTAGCATCTTGAATAATAGGAGGTAAATTATTATTTGTACCGCAGGTATTGAAGTAATATGATTTATTATCTAAGAAAGAAATTCCATCATTTGCTCCATAAGGGCCGTCATAGGATGTTCCTGCGTGGTCAAAACGGGCAATTTGCACAAAGTTTATCCCATCACCTTTATTAACACCTACGGTAGCTGGAGTTCCGCCAAAGCCACCTGTTCCTCCAGATGCTGAACCTGTTGTCCACTGCATATCGCCGTAGCAAAAAGCAACATTATTACCATTAGGTAAAATTGGATCTGTTCCATCAGTAATAATTAATTGAAAATCATTTAACATATCCGCCATTGTGCTGTAATAACCTACATGATCCCATTTAACAATGAGAGATGTTGCTGTTTTTTTGAAATGAGGTAAACCACTAGATAGGTTTCGAGTATCCACATCACCCCAAAATGGAGCAATCATTACAAAACTAGGATCAGGAAATGGATTAGAACTAAAAGAAGAATAAGGACTACCGAAAGAAATATTTCCATTATTATTGATATAACATGAGGTATAGGTGGTTCCATAAAAACAAAAACTAAATCCTAATGGAATTACTGTTGTTGAGCCATCGTCATTACGATAATCAGGCGCTGTACCTGAAGTAATTGGTACTACAGAAAATGTAGGGTCAACAGGTACCATACACTGACAAGAGCCATTTGTATTAGTTTTAGCCGCAGAAGGACCAAAAGTGGAACCATTTGTTTTAGTACTTGGCTGTGCATTGCTCACATTACTACTTCCAGCATTTAAAAATTTATACTGAGCCTTTGTATCTAATTGCCCATTTTGTTTTAAAATTTGGTAATTTTGTGGTGTCGTATAAATAATTTGCGCATTACCAATTGTGCAAAAGAATAATAAGGCAAAAAATAAGTTAAATTGTTTTATCATGTTTTCAGTTTAAATTGAGTAATATCAAATATATACTTTATTTTGGAAAAAAATATAAAATTAAATATTTAAAAATTTACACTTGAGGGATTTAATTAGTTGAATTTCAAATAATTATAGAGATTGCAAACTTTTTTATCTCTTTCTCGAAAAGACTTATTGTGCTAATAATATATATATAATGTTTTTGAGATGTATAAGTCACATTTAGACAATCAAGTAATATTTAATTTCTGTTTTTTTGATAATAATCAACAAAGTTGTTATATTGGCATCTAATTATAAAGTTTATTTACAATGAAAAACGTATTTCAATTAATTTTTTTAACATTAATAGTGATAGTTTCAAGCCAACTTTCGGCACAAACCAAAACTGTTATTTTGCAAGACTCTTTAAGCGGGTTTGAAGAATCTAGCTTTATTAGCAAGTACGTTAGCAAGGGCATATCGGGCAACAAATTAAAGATCATGTTGTCTGTCGCTAAAAAAGAATTTATTTTCGAAAAATATTATCACAGCCATAACGCAAGCAGTTCGATTTGGAAAACAACTCAAACCACCACCGTAAATCCTGGATGTACAAATATGGATTTCGAAACTGGCACCTTCGCAGGGTGGGCCGTAACCTCAGGAACAAATACAAACTCAAGTACTATGGCTGGATGTTGCCCGTCCCCATCAGGAATCGTATCACAAGTCATAAATTCTTCTGGTAATGATATTACGGTTGGAGGGTTATTGCCATTAGCCTCTCCGTTTGGAGGGGGTAAAATTGCTCAAATAAATAATAATAATCCTAATCGTTCTGTAGAACGAATCATACAATCATTTAGTGTAACGTCTTCTAATGCTATTTTTCAATATGCTTATGCTGGCGTATTAGAGGACGCGGCTCATGCTTGCACGGACCAGCCTTTTATGAATATTAGTGTGATTGATGCCGCTGGTAATATTATACCTTGTCCTAAAATTGATATTGCTGCGCCAAGTTCATTATGTAGTCAATCATCTAGCGTTACATCAAATTGGATTTCTTATTCTTCCTCATTCACTAATGTATTCTATCATGCTTGGGAAGTTAGAACTATAGATTTATCGCCATATATTGGCTCAAATATCACTATTCAAATTACTGTAGGAGATTGTACGCTAGGAGCTCATTTTGGTTACGGTTATTTTGATTGTAGATGCTTGCCTCTTGAAATTATTTTAAACGGCGTTACTTATGATGCTACTCCACAAACCCCGATTAATTTATCTACCTGCGGAGCTTTAACAGCATCAATCACAGCGCCTACAGGTTTAAATCCATATATTTGGAATGGTCCCCCAAGTTCCGGTATTTCAGGCGCTACTACGCAAAGTATTACAACTTCTACTCCAGGAACATATACCTTGAACATGAGTCCATTAGGCGGTTGTATACCCGTTACAAAATATATTATCTTACATACTACGCCAAACCCTACGGTAACCAATATAACATCGCAAGCAACTTGCACTAACGCAACAGGAGCAGGCACCATTTACGTTAATAGTGGCACTGCACCATTTGTGTATAATTGGTTACCAGCAGCTTCAACAAACTCTATCGCAACTGGACTTTCGCCAGGCAATGATTATACAGTAACCGTTGTTGATACATTCGGTTGCCAAAACACGACGATTGTATCCATAGCTTCTTTTACTAATGGACCAACATATACGATTACTCCACTTAGTGGTGCTTTAACATGCACCAACACATCTATTTTTGTAAGCGCAACTACTGGCACTAATACAACTGCTTTATGGAATCCAGCTACATCTTCTAATTCCTATACTGTTAATACTCCTGGGACATATTCGTGCGTATTAACAAATACTTTGTCAAGCTGCACCGCTACCGTGCCTGTTATAATTACACAAAATACTATAACTCCCACCGCAACTTACACTTTAGGTTGTAGTGGCAATACAATTTCATTATTTGCTAACAGCCCAACTTCTAACGCATATTTAACTTGGACACCCCCATCCGGTCCATTACCAGGTAACCCAGGTACATCTTTAGCTTCTGGCATATTTACCTTAACGGTAACTAATCCAGCTAACGGCTGCACTAAAACATATTCGGTTTTTGGAGGAATGCCAATTATTAATATAGCTAATACCCCAGCTACTAATGTATTAACATGCGTTACACAGACAATATCAATGTTGGCAAGCACTTCTAGTACCACAGATGTTATTACTTGGAACAATGGAACAACAACCAACACGGTAAATCCATATAACGTAATTGCAAATGGAACTTATACTACGGTTGCAACTAGTTTATCAGGTTGTTCGTCACAATCTGTAATAACCATTACAACTAATACGACCGCAATTATTAACATTACTTCCCCGTCCAATACTATTTCTTGTCTTACAAATAGTTTAGCACTAATCGCTAATGGCGTTGGTGGTGTTTATTCGTATACTTGGATTCCAAACTCACCTGGATTTGTTGGTAACCCATTTAATATTACTAACGCCGGAACATATACTGTTAACGGAACCAACTCTGTAAACGGATGTACGGCTACCGCAACTCAAAGTGTATCTCACGAAACGGTAACCGCATCATTTATAGCAGACCCATATCAAGGATTAATGCCTTTACCTGTTTCGTTTACAAACACAAGCATCAATCCTTCAGGTACTACGTATAGTTGGAATTTAGGAAATTCTTCAATTAATTACACAACCACTATAGTTACAACTACCTATAACACACAAGGTTTGTATCCCGTTGTGTTAACTGCTACTAAAGGGTTTTGTACAGATACTGCTCGACGTTTTATTAAAGTTGATTTGATTTCATATTTGACAATTCCTAATGTTTTTACACCAAATGGAGATTTGGTAAATGATGTATTCATATTAAACGCCACAAATATGGGAGAAATATCCATGACTGTATTTGATCGTTGGGGATTAAAAATGTTTGAAAGCACTGCTAATGGACAAATGGCTTGGGACGGAAAAAATAAGGGTGGACATATTGTTGCAGACGGAACTTATTTTTATGTAATCAAGGCTACAGGCCTAGATGAGAAGATTTATGATTTAAATGGCACCATCAATGTGTTTAAATAAACTTTTTATCGAATGAAATGTTAAATTATTAAAGTGGAAAAATTCAAATGAGCAAAATAACAATACTACTTATTATAGGAGCTTTTTCATTCTTTCTATATGCTTTTTTTACAAAACGTGGGGACCCAATATCTTCCATTCATCAGTTTAAAGTAAAAACGATTGATGGAGCGCTCTTTGATTTTTCGTCATTAAAAGGAAAAAAAATACTGGTAGTTAATACGGCCAGTAAGTGCGGCTTTACGCCTCAATTTAAGCAGTTAGAAGAGCTTTATGAAAAATATAAAGATAAAAACTTTGTTATTGTTGGATTTCCTTGCAATCAATTTGGTGGACAAGAACCAGGCTCAAGTTCTGATATCAAAGATTTTTGTACTAAAAATTATGGCGTATCTTTTATGATGATGGAAAAGGTAAACGTTAAAGGTGACAGCA
>JAYVDU010000116.1:0-6210 GCA_043749245.1 Bacteroidota bacterium
TAGTTTTTAAAATTTATGATCGTCTGTTTTTTTTAATTTTTCTTTTGTTTTATTAACTGTAAATTTGAAATGTGCTTAAACAATTTGAATTAAATACCTCTAAAAATACACTTTTTAGTAAAACAGATAAACTATTAGTTGCCTTTAGTGGCGGAGTAGATTCGGTTGTATTAGCTCACCTGTTGCACAAAGCAGGATATACGATTGAGTTGGCTCACTGCAATTTTCAGTTAAGGGGTATTGAAGCAAACGATGATACCGTATTTTGTGAAAATTTTGCTAAATCAATTAATGCACCATTTCATGTGATTTATGTTGATACAAAAACCTATGCTTCAGAACATAAGCTATCCATACAAATGGCAGCGAGGGAGTTGCGTTATGGTTGGTTTAAAACGTTAAAAACCGTACATCATTTTGATTATATTTTAACCGCACATCATGCCAATGATAACGTTGAAACCTTATTGGTGAATTTAATAAGAGGCACTGGAATTAAAGGATTGCAGGGCATAGCCGAGAAACAAAATGATATGGTTCGTCCCTTGCTATTTGCTACTAAAGAAGAGATTAGAGCGTATGCTGTAAAAAATAAATTAGTATTTAGAGAAGATAGTAGTAATCAAGAAGTAAAATACAAACGTAATTTTATTCGTCATCAAATTATCCCGAAACTTAAAACGCTCAATCCATCATTAGAAGCAACGATTCATACTTCTGTTCAATTTTTTAAACAATCATCTGATATCGTTTCTGAATTTGCTCATTTGAAATTCAATCAAATCTGCAAAGAAGAAAAATATTTATTAAAAATGGACATTTCGTTATTAAAAAGAGAACCTCAAAAAGAAACTTTGTTATTTGAATGGTTATTTCCCAAAGGCTTTAAAACCGATCAAATTGAGCAATTGAGCGTGGTGTTGATGAGCGATAAAAACATTGGTAAATTATTTTCATCAGCCACACATCAATTAGTTGTGGATAGACATTATATTTATGTAAAACCAACCGCTTTAGGACATCCAGTATCATCATACGCTATCAATTCTATTTCAGATACAGCGCACTTACCAATAAAATTAACGATAAGCGAAACAATAGATGAAAAATTTAGTATAGATACACATACAATTTCTATGTCATCGTCTTCTCTTTTATTTCCTTTAACGCTCCGTCAATGGAGGCAAGGCGATAAGTTTAAACCCTTTGGTATGAAAGGATTTAAAAAATTAAGCGATTTTTTTAAAGATCAAAAATTATCTCGGTTTGAAAAAGAGCAAGTTTGGATTTTAGAAAACCCCGAACACATCATTTGGGTTGTTGGTTATAGATTAGATGACCGCTGTAGAATAAATGAGGGCGAACATCAAGCGATTGAAATTACCGTTGAATTATCAAATTAAAGTTTTATTGGGTATGTTTAAAATTTAATGAGAAATAAATACAATCACGCCTTACAGTTACTATATGTACGTTTTTAAAGAACGGTATAGATTATAGTTTAAGTAAATGCTGGATAGAACAGGAGCGTAGGGTCGTCAAAAATGCGAGCAGAGATGCGGTGAATCGAGAATTCGAGAATTTAGCGGAGCGTAAAATTCGTAGAATTCCGAGAGGAGCGTGGCGCATATTTTTGACTTGATTTTTTGTTTCTTTTTGATGTAAGCAAAAAGAAAATAAAAAAATATCCACTAAATATTTATTATAACCATTTTATTAATGTTGATTACCGAAAATTATTTACTAACTTTCTCACTTAAAATTAAAGAGCTCCTTGCTTAGAAATCCTATCATAGCCTTTTTCAAATTAATAAGAATAGAAAACTTATTAATTATTGCTGTTACACAAATCTGCATCAAGTATTTGGTGTTTGCACCACTTAATGAGTTTTCTAAATTTACGCCATTCCTGTTTACAATATCCCTTGTAAGCACCTTGCTAATAGCGGCTGCTGGCTATATCATTAACGATTACTTTGATGTGAAAACGGATAAAATTAATCGACCTGATACCGTAGTAGTTGATGTAATTATAAAACGTCGTTGGGCAATGGTATTACATATAGCCTTAAATGCCTTTGGTTTACTGTTGGGATTATATTTAGCATTAAAATGTCATCAATTAAAATTGGTAACCTTTCAAATAATGAGTATTACGTTATTGTGGTTTTATTCTACACATTTCAAAAAACAATTATTAGTAGGTAACATTATCGTATCTCTGTTAACAGCTACTATTCCATTAATGCCAATGATTTATGATCATTATTTATCTGGTCCGGTTGATCCTTTTGTTCGTATGATGTTGGGATCTTACCTTAATACATTCCCAGTTATTGTATTTGCTTATGCAGCTTTCGCTTTTTTAATGTCATTTGCTCGTGAGGTTATTAAAGATATGGAAGATTACAAAGGTGATGCGCAAACTGGTTGTAAAACCATGCCTATCGTTTGGGGTATGATCACTAGTAAGGTGGTTACTTTTTTTACCATTCTTATTACTGTTGGATTATTGCTTTTAGCAAGCCTTAAATTTTATAAAGACAATCAGCTAATAGCTGTTTATTATATTTTGGGTTTGCTTGTTATCCCATTGATTTTACTGACTATTCAAACTATTAAAGCTAAAACAAGTACTCATTTTAAAACAGCAAGTTTATTGCTTAAATTCGTAATGTTATTTGGCATTGCCTTTACCTTTATTTTAAAAAATTAATATGAACATAGTTGAACAAAACATAAAAGAATTTCCTTATCAAATTATTTTAGGATCAAACTCTCCGCGTCGTCAAGAATTATTAAAAAGTTTAGGATTTAATTTCCTTAATAAACCTATTAATGCCGACGAATCGTACCCCATAGATTTAGTTGCCGAAGAAATTCCCTTATACTTAGCTGAAAAAAAAGCAGATGCTTACGAAGAAGATATAAAAGATACAGAAATACTAATAACTGCTGATACCATTGTTTGGTGCGAAGGGAAAGCATATAATAAACCTGCCAATTTTGTGGAAGGAAAAAAGATGTTGGAATCCTTAAGTGGAAAAATGCATGAAGTATTTACAGGCGTTTGTTTAAAAAGCGGAAATAAACAAACTACTTTTTATGACGTGAGTAAGGTATATTTCAAAAAATTAAAACCCGAAGAAATCGAATATTATTTAATTAATTTTACACCTTACGATAAAGCAGGTGGCTATGGTGTTCAGGACTGGTTGGGTTATATTGGCATTGATAAAATTGAAGGTAGTTTTTACAACGTAATGGGACTTCCAGTAAAAGATCTATACGAAGAGCTTATTAAGTTTTAAGTAGATTATTTCGTAAACTATGTTTTATGAATAAAAGTGTTTTTTATAATAAAAATCCGTTTAAACTACGTATGTTAACTAGTGCATACATTGGTAAGAGTGTGGATGATTTTGGCGAAAAGGAGCGATATACAGATTTTTCTGGTGGCATTGCGAAGGCTTTTTGAGTGAAGAAAAAATGGATGTGGCTTTTCGCCTTGATACCACGCACTTGCTGGCTTAAATAAGCACTGCTTATTTCCCCTGTTTCTTTTGGTCAAGCAAAAGAAAAGAATAAAAACATAATTGTTTTAAAGTAAATTTTCAATCAACTCATTAAAGTAGGTTACACTATGAGTCAATCTACTGCCGTACCAACTAAATAACTCACCATCTACAATTAATATGCGTGCATGAGGCAATTGTTTTTGTAATTCTTTTATATGAATTTCTTTAAAGGGATAAGGCTCCGATGATAAAAAAATCAATTCAGGATTTAAGTTAATAATGTCATTTAAAGATAGAGTAGGGTAGCGACTATTAATTTCAGTTATACTATTCTTTAAACCTATTTTTTCAAGTAAATGCCCAATAAAAGTAGCCCTACCAGCTACCATATATGGTTTTTTCCAAATAAAATATAAAACTGTTTTGTGATGATACTTTAACTTTTCAAATGATGTATTGATAAGTGTTGTTAATTTTTTCGCTTCTTCTTTTTTATTAACTAACTCGCCAATGCCTTCTATCATTGATAAAGAATCATCTAATGTGTAAATGTCGCTCATCCATACTTTAAATTCTTTTTGTAAGGCTTCTATTTGAGTCTGGTCGTTTTCTTCTTTATTACCAATAATGACATCAGGTTTAAGTAATCGTATTTTATCGATGTTTAATGTTTTTGTACCACCAATATGAGTTACAGCTTGATGCAATTCCTTCGGATGAATACAAAATTTAGTGATGCCGATTAATTCTTCTCTTAAACCTAAATCCCATAATAATTCCGATTGAGAAGGAACTATAGAGATGATGCGTTTAGGAAAAGATTTTAATTCTATGGCGTTATTTAATTGGTCGGTAAAAATCATTGGGTAAATTTCGGAAATAATATCGCATATTTACCAAATAAATGAATGCCTCTGTAAAAGCCCATATTTCCTTATTTATAGCCCAAGTTATTTATGCATTAAATTATAGCATTGCAAAAGGAGTGATGCCATTATACGTATCTCCTTTTGGATTAGTAATGATGAGGATTATTGGAGCATGTATGTTATTTTGGTTACTCTCTTTATTTGCTAAAACAGAAAAAGTGGCTAAGGCTGATTTAAAAAAAATGGCTTTGTTAGCGGTTTTTGGTGTAGTAGTTAATCAGGCATTTTTTATTTATGGATTATCATTAACTAAGCCAATTAATTCGGCTATTATCATGATTAGTAATCCAATTGCGGTAATGTTATTTACCATTTTCATGTTTAAAGAAAAAATAACGGCATTAAAACTTACAGGACTTGCACTTGGAGTTATTGGTGCGCTTACCTTATTATTATTTAAAGGTTCTTTTGCATTTGGTAGTGAAACCATAGCAGGGGATATGATGACTTTGGTTAACTCTCTGTCTTGGGCAGTTTTTGTGGTAATGGCAAAGCCTTATATGCAAAAATATCAAACAGTTACCGTAATGAAATGGGTGTTTTTATTTGGACTCATTTATTTTCTCCCAATTGGTTTGCCTGGTTTATTAGACGCGCATTGGTTACAATTGCCGTCACATATTATATTCGCTTTATTATTTATTGTCATCGCAACTACATTTTTTGCTTATTTATTAAACATGTATGCTCTTAAGGCATTGAGTTCATCTGTAGTAAGTATGTATATTTATTTTCAACCTTTTTTAGCAACCTTGTTTGCGGTATGGCTCGGTAAAGATGAGATTACGCCTATTAAAATCATATCTGCCATACTCATTATTTTAGGAGTGTATTTGGCTAGCAGAAAACCTATTAGAAATTAATTATTTTACAAAAAAAGTATTTTTAAATATAATTTTTTGAGTCAAGGTGTTTAAAATGCTAACCTCAATTTTATGAGATGAAACACAATTTCCTTCAAGTAGAGTAATAAATAAAGAATCAGGTTTACTATGTGAGTATTTCATTCCTTTTATTATTTGTAATTGATATAACAAAGAATCTTTATGAATAGCCTTAAATAGACCATTTGCGACATTAATTTGTAAATTTTGTTTCAAGCTATCAGGTAATTTGATAAAAAATAAATCTGATTTATTAAGAACGATGGTGTCATTTTTATTTCCTATTTGATAAAATAAAAAACGATTATCTTCTCGCTTTATTTTTACTTTTTGTTGAGCATTTAAGGTTATTGAACATAAAAAAAAGAATATGAATAGTAAAAGCTTCACGATGTAAATATAATACCAATTTTCTTTTTAAAATATACAATAGAAACGAAATTATTTTTTAGCAAGACGATGATAAAAAATCGTTGCATAGCCTTGGCTACGGAACTATTTTTTGAAGAAGTATTGGTGAAAAAGAATGAGTTTATTTGGGTGTTTTAGAACGAATATTGGTATAAGTTATAATGTCATTCTAGGAGTTTTGTCAAATTTAAATACAGGCATTAAAAAACCTCTTATCATTTGATAAGAGGTTTTAATAATTAGGGTTCGCTCATTTTATTAAAAATTTAATAAAATCAATAACCTACAAAGGTTATATTAATTTTAAGTGCACGGTATTTTAACGTAATTCCACAAAACCCTTGCATGTATTTTTAGCAAATTAATATTTACATTGGTAAGTGTGCGGTGGGTTTTGCCAAAACGGTGTGAAATCCTAGTTTTTCGGGAGGCTAAGCGAAGGCATTTTGTGCGACGAATTGCGAAGCA
>JAYVDU010000117.1:0-6202 GCA_043749245.1 Bacteroidota bacterium
AGTATTAAGTGGAAATGCAGTGGTTGAATCGATTTATCTTGATAAGCGTGCAGAACAGTTATCTGTTGCTGAGTTTGTAGAGTTAACTAATTCTATTGAGACTGCGATTAAAAAATAAGTTTGCCTACAAAAAATTAGAGTTTACCTAAGATTACATGTTATCTTGTTCAAAAGTGTAACTTTAATCTATGCAAAACGTTAAGACTACAACATTAAAAGACAAATTATGAAACACGTCATCATCCTTGCTATAGTAATATGTTGCTTTTCTATAAAAGCACAACAAACATCCGAATCGGCTTTTGCAAAAAGTTACTCTTTTGAATACGAAACACAATATGCTAAAGCGATTACTGCGTTAACAGAATTACATGTAGAAACATACCAAATAAATTTAAGACTTGGCTGGCTTTATTACTTAAGTAAAGATTATATTAAATCCGAACAATACTACAGAAAAGCAGTTGCTTCGGAACCCGCGTCAATAGAAGCCAGATTTGGTTTAGTGCTACCTTTGTCAACCTTAGGAAATTGGAACAATGTATTATCCGTTTATTTAGAAATCACAAAACTAGATGGTAATAATTCGATTGCCAATTATCGTCTCGCTAGCATTTATTATACACGTAAAGATTATGCTAATGCTACACAATTTGTTTCTAAAGTTTTGAAGCTGTATCCTTTTGATTACGACAGTAATTTATTAACGGGTAAAATTTTAATGGCTCAAGCAAAAAACGCCGAGGCTAAAAAATATTTTACGAAAGCGTTGGAATACAATCCTCAATCGGAAGAAGCGAAAGTTGCTATTAAAAAACTATAGCCTTCAAGAATAGCCATTCATGAAAGGGAAATTAAAAAAATACACTAAATCAATTATTATTATCAGTTCCCTGATTAGTATTTGTTTAGTGCTGTTTATTGCCTTTAGTGCTAATTACTATATTTCGCGGATGTCTAAAAACAATACGGAACTTTATAGTGCGTATCGTATTTCTGAATTAATGAAATCTTTTAAAAGCAATATTACTATTTTAGAAAGCAAACAAAGAGGATACATCGTAACAGGAGATCCTAAGTTTTTAGAGGCTTACAAATTAAAAGAAAGCGAAACAAAAACATACTTAAAAAGTATGGAAAAATATTTTTCAGGAAAACCTGAAGAAGATGCCTTCTACAAACTAAAAGATTTGACATATAAAAAATTAATGGAAGCTAAAGATTTAAGTGGCAGCATTAATATAATTGGCATACCAGGCGGCAACAATAACACACAAAACGTAAGCATTAATACGCTTACTGAAATCACAAACACCGTTGATGACATCAACGACAGCTTAAGTAAAACAACCAAAATACTTTTAGATACTAGCGTGGAATATGTTGATGCTTCTAAAAGCTGGAGTTATTTAGAAATTTCATTAGCCATACTAACAGCCATAGCGGCAGTTATTATTTTAATTACCGATATTAATACAAGAAACAAATTAGAAAATGAATTACGAATTGCTAAAAAACAAGCGGATGAAAATGCTGTGATGAAAGAACAGTTTATGGCGAATATGAGTCACGAAATACGAACACCTATGAATTCTATTTTAGGATTTTCGGACTTATTACAAAAAACTAATTTAGATAAAACACAATCGGAATACTTAATGGCCGTGAAAGCCAGTGGATCTAACCTTTTAAACATTATCAATGATATTTTAGATTTTTCTAAAATAGAAGCAGGACAATTAAACATCGAAAAAATTTCTTTTAATATGTATGATATATTAGAATCGTTAAAAATTATGTTTGCTCCAAAAGCGTTAGAAAAACAAATTGCATTTAATGTTCATATAGATAAAACAACGCCTCATTATGTTTTTGGTGACACAACTCGATTATCTCAAATATTAATTAACTTAATTAATAATGCTATAAAATTTACGCAACAAGGTGAAGTAACTTTAAGTTGCGAAATTAAAACGATTGAGCATGACATCGTACAATTTGTATTTAAAGTAAAAGATACTGGCATCGGCATCCCTGCTGATAAATTGACTAGCGTGTTTGAGCGCTTCAATCAAGGGAATACAGAGACCACTCGAAAATTTGGAGGTAATGGTTTGGGGTTAGCTATTGTTAAACAATTAGTAGAAATTCAAAACGGAGATATCAGTTTAAAAAGTAATGAAGGAATTGGTTCTGAATTTATAGTAAAAATTAGTTATCCTATTTCTTATGAAGATAAACATGCGACTATCGAACAAACAAACGTTCCATTAAAAATTAATTCTGATAAACCTCTTAATATCTTATTAGTAGAGGATCATAAATTAAATCAAAAACTGGCATCCACTTATCTCATAAATTTTGGATTAAACGTTGATTTAGCTGAGAATGGCTTAGAAGCAATAGATAAACTAAATATTAAACAGTATGATTTAGTATTGATGGATATACAAATGCCATTACTTGATGGGTATAATACATCTAAAAAAATACGTGAAGAACTCAAAAACTTTGTACCCATTATTGCCATGACAGCGAACATCATGCCTCATGAAAAAGAAAAATGTTTAAGTTATGGCATGAACGATTATTTATCTAAACCTTTCAAAGAGGCTGATTTATATAACATATTAATAGCGAACCTTAGAAATAAAGTTGAATCAAATACAGTTAAAACTACTGCAAACATTGGCAGTTCAACTCCTTCTATAACCCTATATAAAATAATTAACACAGGCCATTTAAACGCTTTATCAAGAGGTAATGTATCTTTTATAAAAGAGATTGTTGCTATTTTTTTAGAACAAAATCCTATTGAAATTAAAGAGTTAGAACAAGCAATTAAACTTAAAGATTATGATACTATTCGTTCCATAGTGCATAAAATGAAGACATCCGTTGGGTTTATAGGGTTAGAGCAATTATTGGAACCTTTAAATCAAATAGAAACATTGGCAATAGAAAACGGCAACATCACAACCATACAACTGTTATTCAATCACATAAAAACAACTTGTGAAGAGGCTGTTTATGAATTAACTGCATTAATAGAAAACAAGATTTAGTTGATTTATTTATTTAAGAATCTATGTTGTTAAAAAATTCGTGAACTCTAAAACCCTTTGTTAAAAGGGGATTTAACCGCAGAGGCGCTGAAAAAGTATAAGTGTTTTTGTCTTAATGTAATATAATCTATGGTGTAATTCTAAGTCCACCTACAATGACATTGTATCTGTAATTAAATTCTTGAACACCTTCGAACTTGTTTTCTAATTGGTATAAACCATATATAGATAAATGTTTATTAAGCGTCACATTCATTAGTGCAGAATATCTTGATGTTGTTAAATCTCCTGAATTATTAACTAAGTATCCATTGTCTTCCAAAATATTTCTTTTAGAATTAGAAAAATAACTAAATTTAAATGCAAGCCATTTAGCCGGTTGAGTATATATAAAAGGCGCTACAGCTATATTTGATGACGAATAAGTATCTTCCGAATGAAGGTAGCCAGTAAATCCAAACACCAAGCTACTATTGCCTAATATTGAATATGCAAGAGAACCAAAATTAATGTATTGAGTTACGTTATTCATATTAGAAACAGTAGTTCCTAATCCCAAAGTAAATTTTCGAATGTTTTTTTGAATCATTAATGATCCTACAAAATAATTTGAAAAATTACTTGTTGATGTTTGAGCTGGAGGCTTTGGTGGTCCGTTTTTAGGCGGAGCCATCTTAACATCCATTTTTGTTTTAATATTTATCCAATGAAATGCGGGCGAAATAAGCCACGCATTCTTAGTTGGAATAGTCACTTTTAGATAATATTGAATTTGCCTAACTTGATTGACAAATGTTTGCTGATTAAAGTAAGTGAGGGCATTAAATACAGATAATTTATTTTTTGTATAATGATTTAATCCTAGTTGAAAATAAATGGGGGACTTAAAATAATTGGAATTTGTTTTTCTGTTCTTATCATAATAAGCCACACTATCCGTTACCTTCGTGCCTCCTTCCAATAAAAGAAAGCCTATGCGTGATTGTTTGTTCGTGCCAATTTTTTCGGAAAGGGTTGGGCTAAAGCCCTTACTCAATAATCTTGCTTCTTCATATCTTCCAACATATAAATAACAGTAGTATAAGTATTCTTGAGTTAACTCATCTTCCGAATTAAACGATAATGCTTTTCTAAAATGACCCTCTGCTACATTATAATTTTTTTTCTCATAATAGGCTATGCCAATTCGTAATTGTAAATAAAAATAATCAAACCCTTCGTGTACAGCTTTGTTTCCAAACATAATAAGTTCAGGCCATTTTTTTTCAAGGTATAATTGATAACTTTTTTGTTCTACGTTCATTGTAGTCAATGTATCCTGCGCTATACCCCTTGATGCAAGGGCAACAAGCACAACAATAAAACAATATCGAATTGGTTGTATCATATTTATTTTATTAAACTTAAACCTTCTAATGCTGATTTATCATTTGGGCTACACAACAATGTTTTGTTGAATAAAACAGAAGCTTCATTTCTATTTCCTAAAAAATAATTTACCCATGCACTCATTAATAAGTTGTTATAATTAAATGGAAAAAGATTTAAAGAAATGTCAAAATACTTTTTCGCTGAGATATAATCTTTACGATAATAATAAATTAATCCTAAATTATAATTGGCTGTGGTATTTTTTGGGTCTATCTTTAAAATAGAAATGTAGTTTTTTTCGATCTCAGTCCAATTTTCTAATTTCGTAAATGGATAAATAATGCCCCATTTAGGCTCGGTGGCAGCCGGCATTAATTCAATAGCTTTTTGATAATACATAACGGATTCTTTGAATTTACCCGATAAGTAATTCAACCAACCCAATCTTATATTGATTTCATAAGATGTTTCGCTATACATTGAATTGATGGTATTTGTAGCTGCTTCATAATTTTTTACTGCTTCGTAATCATACGATTGCTTAAATGCATTTGATAGTGCTTTATTAGCTTGTGCATTTACATTAAATGCTACATACGTTAGCAAAGCTGTAATTGTAATTTTTAAAAGTTTCATATTATTTATTTTTAATGATTAAGATACTATGTGGTATATTTCTGTTTTTTGCTTGTGATGAATCGTAAAACGATGGATTTTATTATCTTTTAATTCAATCTCAAAATTTATTTTTTTGAATGTATGATTGATGAATTTCGCTGTTACTTCGGCAAGAATCATCACCTTTTGAGGTGCATACGTATTATCTGCGTAACTAAAAGTAGATGTATAATTGGCTTTAGTAAATACATAAAAGGGTGCAACAAAATCTTGAAAAAACTGTATGAATGGATTATTGAAATGTATTAAGGGAACGTTATCTGTTACTGAAATATTTTCGTAATACCCCAGTAACTGCCTATAAGAGGCCAAATAAAAATTAAATAGCAACGAGTCTCTGTCTCCTTCAAAGTCAGTAAAATAAAGCATCACACCGTCATTTATAAAATAGGCGTAGGAGTTACTTTCTTGACAATAAATATACGTTCTGTTATATGCATCTGTCAAAACCTCCCAATTAATTATTGCTTTTGTGCTTTCATTTTGAAAAGAAATTTTATTCCCAGGGGAAAAAGAAAAACCAACCGTTAATAATTCATTCACCTGAACATTACTAATAAAAGCACCTTCCTTTGGTACCTCCGAAATTTTTAAAGTTTTTTCGATCCCATTTCTTTCAATAAAATAAGAAATAGGATATTCTAATGTTTGTGCGCCAACTGTGGGGATTGTTTGCAATTGAAAATGAATGTGCGGTTCCGGCGAACGACCAGAGTTTCCGCATGTTGCCAAGTATGTGCCTTTAGTAACATATTGCCCGATAAAAACACCGAACGAATCTTTTTTAATATGACTGATTTGTGAAAACAAACCATTCAAATGATTTATAATAATGGTATTACCCCAATTGTGTTCTGTATCTACTTCACCCACATCGTTTTCTTCTACTGTATTGATGATGTCATACACATAACCATCATAAGGCGCATAAATTTCTTTATTATAACAATAAAAATTTTCTCTCGTAAAACCTTCTCTTGCACTTGCGGGCTCTCTGTATGTATTGGACTTAGAATCAACAATCACAAAGTCTAAGGCTCTACTCCAATCACCTAAATGGGTTATTTTTCCATTATAACCTTGGCTTA
>JAYVDU010000118.1:0-1777 GCA_043749245.1 Bacteroidota bacterium
GGTTTAAACATGGATGGACCATGGAACGGCGTAAATGGGCAGTATAAATACCAATATAACAACAAGGAGTGGAACAGCGACTTGGGTTTAAATTTGAATGATTATGGTGCACGGTTTTATGACCCGACTATTGGGAGGTGGAATGGGGTGGATGCTTTGAGCGCGAAACATCCTCGTTACTCCCAATATAATTATGCAATGAATAATCCTATCAGATTTATTGACCCAATTGGCATGGATACAGCTGTTTTTGGTATGATGAGTGGACAACCTTTATATAATGATGGCAAAACAGATGCTTCTGGTAAGAATCCTGTTTATGTTGTTAATGAAAATGCCAAGGGCTATGATTCAAACAATCCAACAAAAGGAGCAATTCCTCTTAAATATGCTATAAAAGGAGCTGACAAAAATGGTATTTCGGGTAAAAGTTATAGAAATAATCATCCTCTAAAAGATCAAGGTTCAAGACCTGGTACTCAGGTCTATTTAGAAGACTTATTAAATATGACTAATGAATTTAATGGCTTAGCCTCATCTGCTTTTAATGATTTCTCTAAAGTCAAATCCATTTCTAATTACGGAAAAAAGCAAGATGTATTTTATGGATTAGTAAATACTGATATGAAATATGACTTAAAGTCAACTATAACTAACGATGGAACAGATTCCTATGCAGCTAAAAGTATAGGGGAGTGGTCGTTACTTGATGGAAAACTGACTCGATATGATGACTATGGCAATCTATTATATGGCTATATGGGACATTATATTGGAATTACACAAAGCGATTTAGATTATTATTCGAACTTGCAACAAAAATGGCAAAATATTAAATCTTTTAATTTTAGTGGGGATGAATCAAGAGACACTTATAAAATTAATGAGGGTTATGGTTGGTATAAAGAATAAAATATCTAATTCAATTAAGTAAATTTAAATTAAAATTGCTTCTAAATATTTTATCTATGATTAAAAAAATTAAATTAATTGGAGTTTTTATTTTAGTCTTTTTTTTAAGTTCATGTAATAATACCAATTTCGATGAAATTACTCCTAAAGTTGGCATTTATATACACAAAAAAAATCAAAAACCCGTCAGGGGAAGAGTTATTAGTTTTTTCGAAAATGGTAAATTATCCTGCGAAGCAACTTTTGAAGACGGGATTCCAGTTGGTGATTTTTTAAGCTATGGTTATCAAGGTGAAAAAATTTCTATAAGTAAACACACTATAATCAAAACTGATAATAACGAAATTTGTAGACAAAAAAGTATTACAAGATTAACTATTAGTCACACGGATGAAGGAGAAAATGATGTAAAATCTCAATGGGAAGATTTGTTTATAGTATTTGAACAAAAAATTGATTTAAACAATGAGTCATCAAAAGCTCTTCTACTAGAATTAAATAAAAGCTTTAATTTAGAGGCTAATAAATTTGAAAATGTTTATTTTTGTATAGGTGAATATGATCCACCATTTTACGAAATTAAATATCATGAAAATAAAAAATAGCAAGCCCGCTTGTGCAAGGTGCCCCGCTTTAACTATGTCTGTTTTAAAACGCGAGAGAAAGATTAATTGATAACGCAGCAGCTATTGCAAACACGCAGCCGCTTGATTAAGTTTTCAAACTTAATCCTATTATGTTGGCGTCTTTGACGCCTTTTAGAAAAGAAAGTTCTTTGACATTTTGGGCACAATGAGAAATGTTTGAACCCTGCATTAGTTATGGTGTTAGGTTCAATATAATTCAAAGTAAATAACCAGAGTAG
>JAYVDU010000119.1:0-6192 GCA_043749245.1 Bacteroidota bacterium
AATCAGATTGCGAAAGAGTAATTAACGAACTTGATAATGAGGAACTGAAAGAATTTTACTATTACCTAAGTACCAATCTTCCATTAAACAATTTTTTAGCTCACGCAAACGAAAGCCTGTTCACAGCTTTTAGACAAGAAAGTATTTATCAGGTTTCAGAATTTATAAATTTCATCAACCCATTTTTTGCTGAAAGATTTGATAAGATTTTATTAAGGGCTTTTAAAGCCAATGACAGCAACCTTTTGGCATCTGTTTTAAGAACGCAAATATTAGTAAACCAATCTAACATCAACACCGCATTTAAAAGTGTGACTAGTGAAATCAAAAACAGGATTGAAGAAACAGACAAAATAACCAAAGAAATAAAAGACGAAGAAAGAAATTGCAACGAGCAAACAATTAAGGAAATAGTAAATACAGTAAGGCTAAAATTTCCAGTAAAAATTATAAATAGTTTACCGCCATATTTTCAAAGCCAAATTAATAAAATAGCAAGCAGCATTAATTATTTGGACTTAGCAATTGACAATGAATTTGGAATTTCAATCTCTTCAATGCAATTGCTTGAACATTTGCTAAAATTAAATATTGAGAGTGTTGGTAAGCAGACATTTGAAAATAATTGTGAAATAACCAAGAAGCGATATAACGAAAAAAGCGAAGAAGAAAGGAACGCACCCATTTTAAAAAAATGGGCATCTTCACTTATTGAAATAAAAGCAATTACAGAAAAAATTGAAGAAAAGACTGCTGATCCAAAGGACGGGGAGAATAAAATAAAAACAATTGATGTTACTGAATTAAACAGCTTTCTAAATTTTGCTGCTGATATAAGAAATTCCTATGCCTACGCATTCCGCTCAATGTCAATATCCATTTGGAACAAGCATAATAATATTGATACTGCAATATCTGTAATTACAAAAGGCTTACTGATTAATTCATCAAGTGAAACCAAAGCGAAATTAAATGGTGACTTAAAAGAACTTTTAGAGATAAAGAAAGAAAAGGAAAAAATTGGCGAGCCAATTGATTCAGCACCAAGTATGTCAACCACCAATGGAATTGGCACAACTATCTACGGCGACACTTTGTATTTTGTCTTTTTTCACATTCCTATAATTCCTATTTCAAGATATAATTGTGAGCAAACTTATAAAGGGTACAGATTTTTAGGAAAACTAAAACTACACACATGGCAAAAGGTTTGGCAGTGGGGTTTGCCGGTCGGTATATTATTATGGATAATCATTGCATCGGTAAATGATTTAAATAATAGAAGGACTTATTCAAATAATTATTCAATACCTACTTATACAGCACCGTCAGCAAGTAATAGTAAAAACTCATCTTCGACCTATAATAATTCTACTCCTAATACAACATATACAGAACCAGTTATTGCAGATAGTAAATACAAAGGGAATCAACTAAAAAACGGTGCTACCCCATTTAGTTCATGTTTTGGAAAAGCAATTTATGGAGGTCATGCTAAACTTACAATAAAAAATGGAAGTGCATCTGATGCAATTATTTGTCTTTACAGTATTGACAATAACAGAACAATTAGAAACACATACATTCGGGCTAACTCTAATTCTACTATTTCGAGCATCCCACAAGGCGATTATAAAATACGAGTATTTTATGGAAATGATTGGAATCCGACCGAAACAAATGATTGTGGAGGCAAAGGAAATTTTGAATCAAACATTAGTTTTTCAGAGTTTGACAAAACAGAATTCTTTGAAGATAGCGAACGGGGTTTTACAGTTACAAGCATTACACTTTATACTGTTATCAGTGGGAATGCTTCATCATCATCAATTGACAAATCAAGATTCTTTTATAAATAATATAACGAAATGCAAGAATTTAGAAAAATAGCTGTAAAAGTTCCTCAACAATATCTTGATTTAATCAATCAGGTTTTTGATATTGAGAAAAAATCTACTCAAATAAAAGAAGAAAATTCAATCCAGCGTAACATAAATAAACTACGTGATTTAATAGAGAATGAACTTTTTAAAGGCAAAGATGGAACAATAGGATTATCTTATCATAATCCTATTGGAGAATCTTATAGCGAAACAAGAGGAGATTGTGATGCAAGTATTGCAGGTGCAAGTGCAGATAGTTTAGAAATCGTTGAAGTAATTAAACCTATCATCTTTTACAGCTATCAAGAAAATGAAAAAATAATTAAAGCTATTGCACAAAAGGCTGTTGTAGTAGCAAAATCAAAAGAATCTACATTTTAAAATATTTAAAAATGGACAACACAATAAACTTTGGAATTGACCTTGGTACTACAAATTCAGCAATTGCCAAATTTGTAAAGGGCGAAGTAATTATTTTTTCTAATCCTCAAGACTATGGAAGAAATACTTTACCATCAGTAGTTTCTTATCAAAAAGAAAAAATAATTGTAGGTAACAAAGCCAAAGAAATGTTTGAAAAACAAAAGGCTAATACTTTTACACAAGCTATTTTTAAACGTAAAATGGGAACGGCTGAAAGTTTTCCAATTAAGCATGAAAATCGTTCAATTACCCCTATTGAATTATCTGCACAAGTATTAAAAGAACTTAAAACTTTTGTAAACACAGGCGAACAAATAGAAGCAGCCGTAATTACCATACCAGCATCGTTTGACATAATACAATCGAATGCCACAAAGGAAGCAGGAATACAAGCAGGATTTAAACAAGTGGTTTTACTTCAAGAACCAATTGCAGCAAGTTTAGCCTACGCCAATATGAAGAAGGAACGTGAAATGACAAACGGGAAATGGCTTGTTTATGATTTAGGTGGTGGGACATTTGATGTTGCATTAATAAAAATTAAGGATGGCGAAATGAAAGTTCTTGACCATGAAGGAGATAATTTTTTGGGTGGTGCAGACTTTGATTCAATTATTGTTGAGAAGTTTTTAATTCCAAAAATTTGTGCAGAATTTAGCTTTATAAATTTAGAAGATAAAATGAAAAGTGCAAAGGGGAA
Organism: Bacteroidota bacterium; assembly: GCA_043749245.1. Lineage (GTDB taxonomy): Bacteria > Bacteroidota > Bacteroidia > B-17B0 > Aurantibacillaceae > UBA4416. Next base: position 3,007 of record JAYVDU010000119.1, read on the forward strand.
ATATAATGCAAAGTATTATGTACTGTTAAGACGAGCAGAAGAAGCAAAGATTATACTTTCATCAAAGACATCTGCCGAAATTGTAATTGATGGATTCGAGGATGAAAAAGGTAATGAAATTGATATGGAAATAATAATTACCCGTTCAGAATTTAATGAGTTAATTAAAGAAAAAATAGACGATACAATTGACATGATAAAGAAAATCATAACAAGAAATTCTTTGAAACCATTTGATTTGCAATTTATATTAATGGTTGGTGGTTCTACATACACGCCATACGTCCGTAGTCGAGTTGAAGAAGTTTTACAAATTCCAGTCAATTGTGAAATAGATCCAACTACTGCTGTTGCAATAGGAGCAGCATATTATGCAGCAACCAAACTAAAAGAATTACCAAAAGATAATAGTAAGAAAAAAATAACCGCTATTTCAATTAAGCAATACGTTAACCCTGCATCAAAAGAAAAAGAAGAATTATATTCTGCAAAAATTACAGGAAATCTTGAGGGCTTATTTTATAAAATTATTCGTCAAGATGGTGGCTTTGATTCAGGATTAAAAAAATTAGGGAATAGAATAAATGAAGATTTGCCATTAGTTGATGGTGCATATAATTTTTTTTCGTTGACTATTTACGATAATCAAAATAATATTATAGAAACAGATGCAGAACCAATTGGTATAAATAGTGGCTTTGGTATAAGTGGGCAACCGATTCAAGAAGATATTTGTTTAGAAGTTGATGACTATGATAATCCAGGGCATACCAGACTATTATTAATTTTTCAAAAAAATACGGTCTTACCAATCAAGCGAACTTTAACCTTTCCATTAAACAAAACGATTATAAAAGGTAGCGAAGATGAAATAATTAGAGTAAATGTATTAGAAGGTTCGCATTTAGCATTACCAGAAGCTAACAAAGGAATTGGTTTTATGGTTATCACAGGGAAAAATATAAAACGTGATATAACCAAAGGTTCAGATATTGAAATAACTATTTCATTAAGTGAATCTAAAGACCTGATAATTTCTGCTTATCTAAATATGGCAGACCAAGAATTTAAGGACACCTTTAATCCAAAAGAACGGCACACCCCAGTTGAATTACTTAAAGAACAAGTTGAAGAGTTATCTAACAAATTAGAACTAGAGATACAAGAAGCAACAGGCAAAGAGGACTATGAAACTGCAGGTGCATTGAATAAACTGAAAAAAGAAATGGATAAGGTTTATGATGATACCGAAAGACTAACGGGTGATGATGTTACGGATAAGCGTTATCAATTGGAAGACAAAAAAAGAAAAATTGCACAAGAAATTGATAGTGCAACGAAAAGCAAAAGGATACAACAAGTAAAACAACATTACTTTGAAACTAAAGCAGAATGTGAAAAAATGTTAGACGAGAATGGCAATGACCATGAAAGAAAAACGTATAATGATATAATTGCTCAAGAGGCAGCATTTTTTACAACAAACAGCCCATTAAAAATTCAAGAAAAATCGGATGAACTTCACAATATACTTGCCAAAATAAGATGGAGAATACCAGACTTTCTTAGAGATATTTTTCAATGGTGCAAAAACAATCAAACAAGAATGAATGACCAACCACAGACGAAGAGTTTAATAGATGCAGGAAACTTTGCAACGGAAAGTAAAAATTGGGAACGGCTTTCTGAAATCAATAGTGGACTATTAAATTTGTTACCTCGTGGTGCAGAAAAAGAAGCTATAACAAAAATTGGTTTTGGACTTTGACATAATTCATATTGATGGAAACAATAATCAAAATTATTTTAGCAGTTCTGTTTTTTATTTGTTTGGCACATATGCCTTACGGGTATTTTCAGTTGGTTCGTTTTGTAGCATTGATTGGCTTTGCTTTACTTGCGTATACAGCAAATAGTCAAGGACAAAAAAGTGAAACTATTATCTACATTTTACTTGCAGTTCTATTTCAGCCATTAATCAAAATTGCATTAGGGAGACAAATATGGAATGTCGTAGATGTTGTGGTTGGACTTGGATTAATTATTTCCATTTTCCTGCGACCGAGAGACAACTCAAGTTAAAGCAAACACATTTGCAAGGCACACAAAGCCGACACACAAAAGCCAACCTTGCAAAGAGCTGCAATTGCCAAGGCACGATAAAGAGTCTTTTAATTCAGGCAGACAAAAGACAATAAGAAGAAAAAAAAGCCGCCAGACGGCGACTTCGTTTTGCCTCCTCATTAAATTTTCGTTCCTTTAATAAAAAAAATGAAATTTGATAATTACGAAGATGCAATACTTGACTTAGCTAAATTCAGAAATTTAGTAGGCGCATTTTACCCTCCATCAAATCAGAAGATTTGGGGGTTATTTGTTGGCATTTCCGATACTACAATATCTCAACTTATTTATAAAGGTATAAGAGGTGATTTTCCGCTTCACACATTTAATTTATTCGCCTTGAATAATATAGAATTTTGGGCTGGCTTCTATGACGATTCAATCGTGCCTCTAACAGAAATACTTCAAGATGAATTTTTAGCTAGTCTATGTGAACCTAGAGCATTAAATAAAGAAGTAGATATATTAGAAGATTGGAGTGACCCAATAAGGATACCAAAAGGGTTGACCGTCAAACTCACCCTGCACAATGACAAAAAATATTATACAAAATATACGACTTGCCAACAAAAAAGGAAGTTGAACATTCAAAAGAAGGAAACCAAGATCATTACTTTTTTATAAATTATTATGAAAGTGTTTTTGGTTTAAACAAAATGAAGTAGAAGTATCTCTCTTTTAAATTACCAAACAACAACTTTACCCGTTCGAGTATCTCTATCGAATTTTTAGATAAATAAATTTTAAATAAAGAATATGAAAGAGATATTTTTTTATTTCGTTACTTTTTTTTCAATCTTAACTGTTTATAGTCAAACAAGTGAAGAATATTTTAAAAAAGGAAATGAAAAAGCCGAATTGAAAGATTATAAAGGCGCAATCGAAGAATTTACTAAGGCTATTAAATTAAAACCACGAGACCCTATCAACTACGGACCTCGTGGTCTTGCGCAATCAAAATTAAAGGAGTTTGCTAAAGCCGTGGAAGACTTTAGCAAAGCGATTGAACTTAATCCTTTAGATGAAGTTGGATATTATTGGCTTGGAAATGCAAGAACTGAC
>JAYVDU010000120.1:0-1773 GCA_043749245.1 Bacteroidota bacterium
ATTTAAATAGGTGTGATTTGAATTAGTTGTACTTGCTGTTGAGCCATCTCCAAATTTCCACAGATACGTTGACGCTGACACGCTGGTATTAGTATAAGAAACAGGTAATGGCGAACAGCCAACAGTTGGTGTTACTATAAAATTAGCTTGAGGCTTAGCATAAACAACAGGATAACCAAACGTTGTATCTACACATGAAAATGCATTTGAAGCAATTAATTGAACTGAATAGGTCAAATTTGAAGTGGTTGAATTAGTAAAAGTATGGGTAGGATTAGCGGCGTTAGATAAAGGAGAGCCATCACCATAATCCCATGTGTAACTAACAGCTCCGAGCACTGGTGGGAAATTAATATTTAATGGGGAGCATCCGCTATTAGGTACCATTGTGAAATTAAAAATTGGTTTGGGATAAATTTGTATGGTTAATGATGTGCTGTCTTTACATCCATTACTACTAATTGCCACTAATTGTGCAGTATACGTTTGTAATAATAGCGTTGAATTTGTGTACGTGTGGGATAATACCGTTGCTGAAGAATTACTAGAGGTAGCATCACCAAATGTCCAAACATAACCCATTGAGCCAACTGAATTATTAGTGAATGTGGCGGCAATTGGCGAACAACCCAATGGTGCGCTAATCGTAAATGCAGCTATTGGTTTTGAAAAAACGGTTATTACTGAAGTATGTGTATCTGCGCAACCAGCGCCAGTTTGAGCAGTTAACGTAATTGTATATACTTTATTAGTAGTTAACATATTAGTATACACTTGAGATGTATTTGTTTGCGTTGATGTAGCTCCATTCCCTAAATTCCAATTATAAGATGTAGCATTAGCGGATATATTTGTAAAACTAACCGATAACGTTGGACAACCATTAACAGGTGTTAGTGAAAAATTGGCGGTTGGTTTCACATTAATAAGTATATTTTGCAACACTGTATCTGCGCAATTAGCAGTATTAACAATTAAGTGCACAGTATATGTATTTTGTGTTGTAAAAGTATGGGTTGGATTTTGAGCGGATGAAGTAGCTGTTGAAGAAGCATCACCAAAATTCCAACTCCAACTGATTATAGGCCCTCCGACGCCAGTAGTTGAATTATCTGTAAATGCTGCTATAGCAGCAACGCAAGCTGCTGAAGGGGAAAAGGCAGCTACAGGTTTAGCATAAACTGTAATAGGCGCCGTAAAAGATTTTACACACGTATTAGCAGCGGTAACGGTTAATGATGCCACATAATTACCAGTTGTTGTGTAATTTTGTGGTGGCGGCAATATCCCATTAAACGTATTTCCGTTACCAAAATTCCAATTCCAAACCGTGGCACTTACTGACAAATCAGTAAAAATAGCACCGGTAATGTTATCGCAACCTTTGTTGGGGCTAACTGAGAAATTAGCAACTGGTTGCGGTAAAATATTGATAACCACTTTGGCTGTATCTGTGCATGCCGAACCACCACCAGCAACTAATGCTACTACGGCAACAGTATAAGTCCCTGCGCTTACATAAGTATGAGTTTGAGGGCCAAAGGGCTTAGTAATAAATCCTCCCCCATCTCCAAAGTCCCATTTATAGATGTAGCCTGTACCACTGGTATTTGTAAAAGTAATACCGGAACCCTGACATAAAGGTGTAGTAGGAGCTAAAATACCAGCTATTGGAGGATTAACAATGATTACAGTAATTGTTTTAGTATTAATGCCACATAAATTACTATCTTCTAGTATAACATTGTAACCTCCTACCGAAGGATATGTAAT
>JAYVDU010000121.1:0-1773 GCA_043749245.1 Bacteroidota bacterium
GAAGCGACAAATACAACACCAGAAGGAGCAGTCATATTACTTGAGAATGCATATGACTCGCGAGAATTGCAATCTGTTTATGATTTGATTGATTTTGAATATGAAGCATCGTCCATTTTAAGGCGAACTATGCCTGAATTTGATGGGAATACTGAATTGGTTCAACAGTTTATAGAATTACTTAAAGTTAGTCTTGAAAAAGAACTAATAGAAAAAAAGTGGCCAACTTTTAAAAATGTTGAAAGAGCTTTTATAAAAAAAGAAATTATTTCAAACGAAATACTAATATTAACAGAATACCTTTCTTTAAACGGTTCTCCATATACTACAAATAAATTATACGTAAAAATAAGATCTGACAACACTTATATAGTTGCAGGTAATGCGAAATAACAGCTGCTAACAGTACCTAAAAAAAATGCTAGCATTAGTATAAGTTTTTTGCCTACAAGTTGTCCCTTCGGGAAATTTGTTATTTTTATTGTAGGCAAAAAAGAGAACAGTATTTCGGCAACTAATAAACTTTTGTGGTGGTAGAAAACATTGTGTTTCAAAACCGCACTTCTTTTAGCTACAAAACGTTACCTGCAAGTGGTGGACTCGCATTAAATCGACAACAATATGGACAATTTAGAAACTCTGATATTAGTAAGTACTTTATTTGTAATATCTGGACTATTACTGCGTTACTTGACTCCTGGCATAAATAGGTTTTATGGTTATAGAACAAAGACCTCAATGGCGAATCAAGCAAATTGGGACTTTTCACAGAAATATTCTGGTGGACTTCTTGCAATATTTGGAATAGCACTATTATTAATAGCGCTAATAATAAAGTATGCAGAAATAAACATTGCTAATCATACTGGCAAGGTGACGGTAGGAATATTAATACTTGGTAGTCTTATTTCGACAATAGTGTTGACAGAGAAAGCTATGAAAAAGCATTGTAAACTAAATGGAGAATAAACCACCGGCAGGTAACAGTACCTAAAAAAAATGCTAGCATTAGTATAAGTTTTTTGCCTACATTTTGTCGCTTCGCGAAAGTTTGTTATTTTTATGTAGACAAAAAAAAGTACAGTATTTCGGCAACTAATAAACTTTTGTATGTTTAGAAAGTTTTCGGTTTCAAAACCGCACTTCTTTTAGCTACAAAACGTTAGGCGTAAGCGTAAAGACATAACTCCGATACACACTGAACAAACATAGACAATGGTAGAAATCACAAAAAACGAAAAAGAAACTGTATTTGAAGTTAAAAGACTTCATAAAGTATGGGCGTTTAAAAGCGAATTGAGAATTCCAAATTCTCACATTTTGAAAGCATATTGTGACGAGAACGAAATAAATGAATGGAAAGGAATTAGAGCATTGGGGACATATATTCCAAGTGTAATAAAAGCCGGGACATTTTATCAAGACAAAGACAGTTCAGCAATATTTATGGACATCGCAAATCCAAAAAATGCAATAATTGTAGACCTAAAAGATGAAGAGTATAAGAAACTAATTATTGAAGTTAGTAATCCACAAGACGCAATTACTTTGTTGACAGAAAACGCCAACGCCTAACAGCCTCTAGGTGTTTCAGCACTCAAACAATCTCAATTGATTATTAAAATTCTTTTCATTGAAACTTACTTTTTTTAAAAGATCCAGAAAATTTTCTTTTGAATTTTCTATCTGCGGATCATATTTATAATCCATTAATGAATCTAAAGGCGAACTTTTTTTATGTTTTTGACAATCTACTATGTGCAAATAAACTAA
>JAYVDU010000122.1:0-6170 GCA_043749245.1 Bacteroidota bacterium
GGTCTCAGTTTAAAGATACCATATTTGATAATCTTTTTAAAAGATTGGTAAATCATGAGCATATTGGTTGGCAAAAAATAGTATTACCTAAGTAAGTAAATCTGAAATAGTTAATTCTAGAATCCTCCCATTAATTGGAGATCTAATTATTTTTTGGTCTCTTTCTAGCTGAGCTGTTTTAAAATTCGTTTTTGTTTCTTGCAACCTACTTTTTGATACAGTTACAGTAGCTTCCAATTTATTTAAATTTGAAGTGAGTGTTTTTAGGTTGGTATTAGCATCTTCAACTGTTTGTTGAGTTTCCGCACCTTTAGATAATAAACTTTGTAAACGTTGTAGTTCCAATTTAGCATTACTAATCTTCGCCTCAAATTCGCCAACACTTGCTGCATCCACTTTTATCTGAGCTGCTTGAGTGGTTTGTTCATTGTTCAGTTGCATGATTTTTTCATCTTCCAAACGATGTTCCAATTCCAATATAACGCTATCACTACTTACTGTATCATTTTCTTTTTTGTAAATTTTCTGAACAATTCCATTTACAGGCGATGACAATTGCATAATATCATTTTCGGGAATTATTTTACCAACGCCAACAATGTGATTAATAGCAATGGCTTGTTTGGCATTTTCAATTTCTAATTCTTCTTTTGCAGATTTGTTGTTACAAGATATAAGAATGAAAATAAGTAGTATTGTTAGTAGATAATGTTTCATGATTTAATTTTATCTTAATGCTATTTCTTCTTCTACAGGCTTGTCTGATATACCACCATCTAAAACGTACACTATCCTATCAGCAAAAGGCCGCAATCTTGTGTCGTGCGTAACAACAGCTACAGCCTTTCCTTGTTTAGCTCATGCTTTCAACTCCCTCATTACTATTCCTGCACTAGCAAGGTCAAGTGATGCTGTAGGTTCATCACAAAGCATCATTTCAGGATCAGTAACCAAAGCTCGCGTAATGGCAACACGTTGTTGTTGACCACCACTTAAATCATTCGATAAATTTAGCATTCGATCGCCCATTCCTACTTTTGTTAATGCCGCAACGGCTTTTATTTTTGCGTCTTTATCACTTATACCTTGCAGTAGCAGCGGCATCATTACATTTTTTAAAGCTGTAAGTGGTGCAATCAAATTAAATCGCTGAAAAATAAATCCGATTTTAAGTAATCGTAATTCAGCTAATTTACTTTCGTTTAAATCATTTACTTTTACATTGTCAATCCACACTTCTCCAAAACTCGGATATAACACGCAACCGAATAAAGAAAGAAGGGTGGTTTTTCCTGAACCAGATGGGCCAATAATGAGTAATAGTTCGCCAGCTTTTAATTCAACGGTACTTGCTCTTAATGCCGTAATAATTGTATCTCCGGCTTTATATTCTTTACCTGCATTTACAACTTTAGCAATAATTCTATTTTTATCCTTAGAATTTAATTCCACTATTAGTATAGGCTTAGTTTCCATCTTTTCCTCTTTTTGTTAGCCACTCGTCCAATGGTTTTAAGAATAAGTTTACCGCAATAATAAAACCGGTTGCAATAAACGTTTCTATAAAATATCCGGCAGCGGCTAAACAACCTACTGCGGAGCAACACCAAAAAGTTACAGCGGTTGTTAAGCCATGTACACTAAGCCCTTCTTTAAAAATAATACCTGCGCACAAAAAACCAATTCCGGTAACGACCTGTCCAATTATTCTTGTTACATCACCACTACCTTTTCAATAACCAAGATGGAAATCAATACAAAAATAGCGGCTCCTACCGACACCAAAGTATTTGTTCTTAATCCCGCTGACTTATGATGCCATTGTCTCTCAAAACCGATGAGCAAACCAGCGACTAATGCGGCTAATAGACGTAAAGTAAATTCTATATTTGTCATCTTTCAATTGCATCTCTCAATGGCGGTTTGTTGTTATACTATTTACTAGAATTACTTCTTATTTTCATTCACCAATTTCTTTTTTTCTTTCTTCATTAGTTCCTTTTCCTTCTTGCTAATAGGCGGAAATGAAGGTTTCAATTTTTTTAGTGTTTCGAGTATTATTTTGCTGATTAGAAAATGAGCAAACGGTTTATCATCTGCTGGTACAACATACCAAGGAGCAATTTTTGTGTTAGTTTGCCTTATTGCTTGCTCATAAGCACTTTGGTATTCCTTCCAATAGTTACGTTCACTAATATCGCTTGAAGAAAATTTCCAATGTTTTTCCTTGTGTTCAAGTCTATCTATAAATCTCTTACATTGCTCTTTTTTTGATAAGTGCAAAAATATTTTAATAATATAGGTGCCATTTTGTATATTTCTTTTTTCAAAGTCGTTAATCTGTTTATAGCGTATCTGCCAAAATAGCTTATTAACCTCTTCTGTTTTTGTAACTCCTGGCAATCGTTCCGATAAAACAATTTCAGGATGAACTTTTGAAATAAGCACATTTTCATAATGTGATCTATTGAAAATTGCAATTTCTCCATGCTCCGGCATTTTTTGAGCATGCCGCCATAAATAGTCATGTTCCAATTCAACACTTGTTGGATGTTTAAAACTTGTAACGCTTACGCCTTGTGGGTTTACACCTCGCATAATATGCTTTACGGCACTATCTTTTCCAGCACTATCCATTCCCTGAAATATAATAAGCAAAGATTTACGATTCTCTGCAAATAATTTATTCTGGAGTTTTGATATTTCGTGAATATCCTTTTCTAACCTATTTTTTAAGCTTTGCTTTTTAAGCTTACTATCATTCGAACTAGTGGCTATTTTTGAAAGTTTAAAGCCTTTGCTAGATTTAACTTTGCATTTTTCCCATCCCATAAAAATTGTTATTTAAAAATTCAAAAATCATAATTATTTTTTCAATTCTTTAATATTTTCTAATTCCATAGTAGCATCTTTTGCCCCAAGATTCATTAATTCAATTTCACAAGATATTGTTATTTCATCTCCCACGACAAAACCTCCTGTTTCAATGGCTGTATTCCAAACCAAACCCCAATCACTTCTACTTATCTTTCCTGTAACAGTAAATCCTGCTTTTTCACTACCCCAAGGATCTTTAACAATGCCCCCAAATTGCACATTTAGTTTAACATTCTTAGTAATGCCAATCATGGTTAATTCTCCCCACAATTCATGAATCCCTTCAGCATTTGCCTTTCCAATAGTACTTGAAGTAAATGTAATTTGTTTGTGTTTTTGCACATCAAAAAAATCAGCACTTTTCAAATGCTCATCACGTTTCTCATCTCCCGTATTTATTGAATTAGCATCTATCCATAAATCAATTTCAGCTGTTGTAAAATCTTTGTTATATGTGTAAATACTTGCATCAAAGTTTTTGAAATTACCTTTTGCATACGAAATCATTAAGTGCCTTACCTTAAATTCAATTTCACTGTGCGTTTTGTCAATTGACCATTTTGTTTGCGCTTCCATATTGCTTTTTTTAATTGATTTTACTTTAATAAAATTTAATTTCTTGAATCTGCTTCAAGAATTCTTTTCTTTTCTTGATATTCCTCAGTTTTAATTTGACCGGATGCAAGGCGCTTCTTTAAAATATCCAAAGGCGAATCTTTTTTACTTCTTTGTCCAGGTATATCATAAGGTATAGCAAATATCCAAAAAAGCATAATGCCCCATATTAACCACCATCCTAAGTGCATTCCCCAAAAGTGATAACCATCGTATAACATATTACTTATTTTTAGTATTAGAAATTATTTTAATTATTTACTTAACGGCATTTTTTGTTAAGTTTTCATAGCTTTTTTTTAATTCATCCATATCATGATTGAATTCTGTTTTAAACATTTCCCATTGTTCTTTTCCTTCAGCTTTATAATTATCCATTTTCATTTTTAAGTCACTATTTTTTTGATCTAGTTTTTCTAATTCCTTAGTGTACTTTATTTTAGCTTCTTTTTTATCTTTTTCAATTCTGGTCTTAAACTCTTCGGCAACTTTATTATTATCTGCAATTTTATTATCTGCTTCTTTTCTGTAGGTTTCAATATCAGTTAAATATTCTTCCTTAGCTTCTATAAGGTCTTGATTTGCTTTAACAACATTTTGTTCTGCATTTTCAACTTTCTTAACGGGAGTACTACAACTTGTTATAACGAGTATAGTTAAAATTGAGGTAATTAATGGATTAGATATTTTCATTTTATATAAATTTCACGCTACCTGCGGAATAAGGTGTAACTAAATTATTACATTACAAATGTGCGCTGCTTTCATTACATCTATGTTGCAAAACATTTTTTATAAGTTGCAATATTCACATGTTTTGTTTATGATGTTTTTGAATTCCGAAAGCTTCCAATCCGCATAATTATAGAAGAGTCTCGGAGACCTTATTTATGATATAAACCAAAACTTACTCTTTAGGAATGTTTTTTGGTACTTTATAGCTATTCACAACTTGCACTTTGGTTGGAGGATCTTCAATCATAATAAATTTATTCACTAAAATTAGAACAATTGAAATTATGAGTGCGAGCGTTGTTAGTCTAACCCCCATGTCATACATCTTATTTCCCTTTTCGGTTATTTTCTTGTTCAATGTATATGAATTCGAATTGGCTTTTATTTCATAGAGTAATATTTCTTTATATTCTTTGGTAAGTAAATCCTTGTACTTTATTACACTAAATGCTTGGTCAAGAGGTTTTGTTCTAAAAATACTTAACATTAAAAGTATTGATGATATAAACAAAACTGTTGGAAGAATCAGGATAAGTTGAATCCATAAAAAAGTACTATCCAGACTATTCAGAAAAAACGGAATGAATAATGCTGTTGCACCTATAATTGTTCCGGCATAAGAATGTTGTTGCCTGTAAGAATCTACTTGTTTTTCAATAATTTCCTTTGAATTAAGTGCCAAAAACTCTAAATGTTTTAAATCTTCTATTTTTTGATCGTTTATCATTTTTAATGAAATTATTAGCTCACCGCTTTTGCTAAAAGGTAAGCGGCTGCTGCTGCAATGATGCCGGTAGCCGCTACTTTTATTGTTCCTGTAAGTATTGGTCTGCCTGTCATTTTACTTTTAAAATAACCGAATATAACTAATGCCAATATTGTTGTTATGCATGAAATGTAAAAACCAGTCTTATTGTCGTTCACAATTATGTATGGAAATAGCGGAATAAAACCGCCAACTAAATAGGAGATTGCAATTGTAATTGCGCTTTTTGCAGCCCTGTTGTTCGCCGGTTTATCCATTTTTAATTCAAGTTTCATCATCAACTCCGCCCAGCGATTTTTATCTTTACTTACTTGTAGAGCGACTTGTTTACTTAATGATTTTTCTACTCCTAACTCAGTAAAAATTTCTTCAACTTCCTGAAGTTCAATTAATGGTACATTATCAATCTCAGCGTATTCTCTTTTTAATTCAGAATCATAATGATCTACTTCTGTTTGTCCTGCCAAATAGCCGCCCAAACCCATCGAAATGCAGCCAGCGGTAATTTCAGCTAAGCCAGACACAATAATCAGATGATTTGTGTCTAAAACGCCGCTTAACCCTGCGGTAAGAGCAAACGGAACAGTTAAGCCATCCGACATCCCAATAATAATATCCTTTACTAAATCGGTATTAGTATTGTGCTGTTCATTTGTATTTAATTTAGGAAGAATAATTATTTCTTAGCAACAACCTTGGTGATTTTATCCGTCTTTTTTGCAATTTGTTTAATTGATTTATTAATTGCCTTAATTGTTTTATTTTTAAGTTCGTCTTTATTATCCTTTAGAACTTTTTTTACCGCTGTAAGAAGTTTCCCTCTAAGCACTTTTCTTCCCGCTTTTTTCATAATTACTTTTTTATTTTAGTTTATATAATTAATTATTAAATTGTTTTTCAATAATTTGTATGTAAAGAAGTATATTTTAAAATAGAGTTCGTTACAAAATTATTATAAGTACTTACACTATTCACAGATTTAAACTTAATTACTTGTAATTTTAAATGCTTCACCCAAGTTTTCAATTACATCCGTAATCAACATACTTTCCATACTTTGTTTGTTCAAAGTAATATCTGCTGCTAAACCATGAAGATAAACGCCTAATTTTGCTGCATTTAAAGGCTTGTAACCTTGTGCTAATAATCCAGTAATAATACCTGTTAATGCATCTCC
>JAYVDU010000123.1:0-6165 GCA_043749245.1 Bacteroidota bacterium
ACTAAGTAAGTACGAAAGCACAACAAGCAGTATTTGCAAAAAACGGGTAGACAGTTGTTACTTCGGGTTCAGCAAAGTAGCAGCTTCAGTTCTGGCAGACAATTATCTATTTAGCTTTAGAATTTAATTTATACTTTTAGTTCATCAATGTAGCTGCGGTTATGGGCTGACGTTTTTCAATGCCCGTTCTTAGCAAATACTTATCGTTGTATGCTATATTGACAAAACTTCTAAACATGACAATTATTCTAAGACTTTTTCTTCTGATTTGTGTAACATTTTCAACAGCCTTTGGACAGGAACAAAAATTAATTCTGAGTTACGAGCAAAATAACAAATGGATTGACAGTTTAAAAACATTAGCGCTTGACAAACAACTAATAACGATAAAAGAAAGACTTCTTGCCGACACAAATGTTTTTGTTAGACAATTTTATCCCGATGGAATTAAGGTCGTTGACCAAATTGGTAATAGAGTTTATGGCGATGGCAAACCAGCCTTTGTTATCGGTGAATATTCAATTTTTATTGACAACAGGACAGAAAAAAATAAAATCGTTGACTTGACACAACTTTTTACTAAAGATTATATTAAGCAAATTACCATCCTAAGCGGTAACGACCCAAAAACGACAGCAATCTATGGTTCTTCTGGATTGAGTGGAATAATAGTTATGATATTGACTAAAAAAAAGTATTTAAAAAGGTTTCGGCAATTAAATACAAAATCAAATTATTGACAAAGTACGGCATACAAAAGTATTTGCTTAGCATCCGAGTCTCTAAAATTACAAACGCCCCCTCTTCGAATTTAAAAATTCTCAGGCGAGTCCTGCATCCTCAGCATGAATTTTTGGCTTTAGCTTTTATCCTAAGCCGTAGGACTCGCCGCTTGTAGTTAAAATCCTCTTCGATCTCAAATGATTTTATTTGCCCAATTACTTATTTTTTTATCAACGAATAATGTGGGGTATTGAAAAAATAACAAGGCTGAAGGATACCCTACCCAGCGGCGAGTCCTGCGGCTTATATTGGCGCAAAGCGTTTTATAATTTACGCCTTAGAAATCTAAACTTGTTTGCTTAAATCTTTTAAAAAATTAAAATTTCCCTTCTTCCATCGCTTTGTAAAGCAAGGGAAATCCAGTAATTTTATTACAGGCTTGCTGTACAACAGTTACATAATCGGTAGCTGCAGTGAGCAGTCCGGTGGTTGGTTTTGTTTGCATAAAAAATGTTTTAATGATATGCAAAACTAACACCAGTTAACGCCGGAGTCTGCGGATAAACTACCGTAGGTTTAGTACAACATTGCATTGCCAAAATTGGGGCATGACGTTGTAACTTCGGCTGTAATTCGCTATCAGCTATAGTTTGAGGCTTGACTCTTTCTAAGAATCTTTTCGGTAATTTTAATCATAATATTTCTAAACAGCATTTCCGCCGGGCAGACGTTTTCCAAATATTCCAACTTCTGCAATGCAGAACGTTGGCACCGACATCACCTCGAACTAACATTTAAATAAGTATGAAAATTAAAAGACTTGAAATAACAAACTTCAGACATTTAAGTAACCTAAATTTTGACTTCGGTTCCATTTTGACAGTTATCGCAGGTGGCAACGGGACAGGCAAGACATCAATGCTTGGAATTATTGGACATATATTTAAGTATAGTAATCTTCACAACAATTTATTTAACCACCGTTTTGAAACAAAATACTCTGCTGTATTTCGTTTTTCCGACACTCACGACATAGAAGGAATTTATTCATATCAATTGGTATTTGAAAATGATACTAATAAAAATGCAGCGTTAAGAATTACAACTGAAAATGGAAAAGTTCGACATCGTATTGATGTTGGTGGTAGGGTTAGAGGAGGAGGTAAATTATCAAAACCAGTTATTTTCCTTAGTCTGAAAAGACTTTTACCGTTAGCACAAGAGAATGAAAGAAACATTAAACTTGGACTTCAAACATTGACCCCTGAATTAGCAACTGAATACAGCGAAATTTACAACGAAGTATTTTCAACAACGGAGATTATAAATCCAGTCCATACAAAATCCAATAACAAAAATTCCTATTCCCCAACAACTTCAAATTTCGACTCACACGGCATATCAGCGGGCCAAGACAATATCGGACATATTATTCTTGCCTTGCTTTCATTTAAAAAATTAAAGTTGGACGACCCAAATTCAGTGGACGGACTTTTGCTAATTGATGAATTAGATGCAACATTATATCCCGCAGCCCAAAAAAACCTGATGAAGGTAATGTTGAGAATTGGAAGAGAAATAAACTTACAAATTGTTTTTACAACTCACTCTTCTGACTTATTAAATTTTCTTTCTTCAAGAAATGCATCACAATTTAAAAACTCAACAAATTTCGTAAGTCTTTCTAATTCTTTGGGTTCTGTATCTTCACGACAAGGATTTCAAGAGCTAAAAAATTTACTGGCCGACCTAAATCACGAAGCAGTTAGAACAATAAGACCTAAAAAAGTAAACTTTTATTTTGAAGACTTTGAAGCATTTTGTTTCTATAAAAACATCATTGAAGGAATAGATTATGGTTGCGAAAACTCTTATAAGAACCTAAGTATAAGTTGCGGGACATACAAAACATTAATTGATAAAGGTTTTGAGGAGTTTTTTAGAAGCGTTGTTGTACTTGACGGTGACTTTAAATCTACATTCAACCAAACACAGACTAATAACGTTGTATTTTTACCTGGGACTTTAAGACCAGAAAATATTGTTAAGGAGTTCCTTCAAAACCTTAATGAAACTGACCTTTTTTGGGACAATCTATCGAAATATACAAAGCGTGTTTTTATACACAACATTAACGGTATTGCCGACAACAGAGAAGCTATGAAAAGGTGGTTCAATAATGAAATAGAATTTTGGGGACAAGACGCCTCAAATCTATTTCGGCGATGGAAAGAACTAAATCCAGTTGAAGCAAAAGATGTAATAGAAAGGACAAGGGAAATCATTAAACGTATTATGGACAACTTTTATGAACTTTCGACAAATAACTAAAACGCCTACTGCCAACAAACAAGACTTTGTCGGGCATGCAATGCCAACGATGAAGTGACATGTTGCACGGATTAGGTCTTTAAATAATTATAAACTATGGAATTTGGGGTAGGACGTTGTAAACTTCCTCATCAGCAACATGGCAGCAGTTGTTCGGGCAGGACAAACATCGGTGAGCATTTTGTCTTATCTTGTACATCAGCAAAGCATCAGTAGCGGTTCCGGGCGGACGTTTTTTAAATTCCCCAACAACACCAAGCCCTGCTCGTTACCTGCATTATTTAAGACACATGCGATTCCTAATATTAATTCTTGCGATCACCTTTTTTTCTTGTAGTCAAAGAAAAGCGAAACACTCAATTAGTCCTGACGCAAAAAGATTACATGACAGTGCTGTTGATTTGGTAGTGCATAATATGGATTATCCGAAAGCAATAACCCTTTTGAATCAGGCAATTCAAATTGACAGCAATTATTTTTCAGCATACAATAGCAAATTCGCTTTTTTAGGGTTAAGTAAGTCTGCTGACTTACCTGAATTTCTAAAGACTTTAAAAAAACTAATTGAGCTTCGTCCAGACTTACCTGACTTTTATTTTTATGCAGGAATCATAAGTAAAAAAATCGGCGACTCTACTTTATCCCAAAATTATTTAGACGGAGCAATCTTACATTACAACAAAATTCTCGACACTATAAAAACAGATAAAGTATTAAGAGAAGTATTTACAATAAACAAAGGGATTGCGTTGATACTTCTTGATCAAGACACTAAGGGATACAATTTGCTAAAACAGGTGTATAACGAGGAGTCAGACACAGCATATAAGAGTAATATCGATAGACTTATAACTATGTCAAAACAGTCATTGGTGGACTCATTAAGTTTTACAAAGTAAAACTGCAGCTTACAAACAAGACTTCGTCGGGCAGCCAATGCCAACGATGAAGTCTTGTTTGTTGTGTACTTTTTTTCCACAACTTTAAACTCACTAGAAAATTAAAAAATGAAAACATATTTTGTTGACTCTTTTACGAATGAAAAATTTAAAGGAAATCCTGCGGCAGTTTGCATTGACGAAAGCGATTTGGACAGTACAATTATGCAGAGGATTGCAACAGAAATAGGATTCTCTGAAACTGCATTTATAAAACAAATTACAGACAACAATTATAGCATAAGATTTTTTACCCCAAAGATTGAAATCCCATTATGCGGACATGCCACATTGGCTTCATCAAAAATTATTTTCGATACAACCGCATTTAACACTATTAAATTTATTAACTATAATAATGTTGAACTACTTATTGAAAAAGTAGAAAATAAAATTAAAATGCAATTTCCTGTTTATGATACTGAAGCAATTGAAGTACCAAAAAAAATGTTAGATGCACTTGGAATTTCTGAAATTTTAAACAAAAGATACAGCCCCAATAATAAAATAATCTTAATTGAAATTAAAAGTGCCATTGAATTACAAAATTTAGAACCTGATTTTACGGCATTGATAAATTCATATACAGGAATAAATGGTGTGTTAGTAACTGCAATTTCTGATAGTGAAAATTTTGATTTTAAATACAGATATTTTTGGCCTTGGGCAGGAACAAATGAAGACCTGGTTACAGGTGGTGTTCAAACTTTTTTGACAAAATATTGGTCGACAAAATTGAACAAAACAACATTGAATGCTTACCAATCTTCATTAAGAACAGGAACAATGAGTACAGAACTTTTACAGGATAAAGTTTATATTTTGGGGGAAGCTGTAACCGTATTAGAAGGACAATTTATTTTGTAATTATGCTTATAGAAACTTTAAAAATATTATTCATCAGAGATTTAAAGCGAGTAATAAAAGAAATTGAAGAATACAATAATGAAGTTGATATTTGGAAAATTAAAGGACAAATAAATAATTCTGCGGGGAATCTTTGTTTGCATGTAGTAGGTAATTTAAAAACATACATTGGAAAAGAATTAGGTAAGACAAATTATAAAAGAAATAGAGCGTTGGAATTTTCATCAAAGAATATTCCAAGACAAGAACTAATCAAGAGAGTTGAAAACACTATAGAAATTATTACCCAAACTTTGGATAATTTAAATGAAGATATTTTGGAAACTGAATTCCCAATTTTAGTATTTGAGCATATGACTTCAACAGAATATTTATTAGTGCATTTGACAACTCATCTAACCTATCATTTAGGTCAAATAAATTACCATAGACGACTGATTGAAAGCGATGAGAAATAAAACAGCACACAACAAATAAAACTTCATCGAGCCCGCAATGCCAATGATAAAGTCCCATGTTGTACGGAACCAGTTTTTATTAATTATACCCTATAAAATTTGGTTTGAAAAGAGGTATGTTTTTTTAGCTTAAGCCGTAACCAGGTTAAATCGATGGCTGCATAATTATAATTAGAAAATTTTACTTGTATCATATTATACCGATTGGTATTTTTATTTTTAATTAAAAATAGCCGTATTTGTTATTTGTAATTACTTTCCGTCAGAATCTCCAATTCATGTACCCTAACTTCCCAGGCGATACGCTGCTTAAATTACAAAACTATTTGTGTTAGGAAAAATTGCAGTCTCACCACCTATGCAGCAGGGAACATAACGAAAATCGTTTGTATGCAGCGGCGTTATGTATTACCCGAATTTTATAAATGGCATGGTAGTTAATGACTATAATTTGCAAGACTGTATGGAGCCTTCAAAAAAAACCGCTATTAAATACGTGGAGCATACACTTACTGGCAGCAAGTGCTAAGGGCTGGAGCTATCAATTTCACGCAGCCACTTGCCTGGGAAATTCGTAGGATTGAAAAGTGATGGAAATGATTTTGAAGACTCTGGTGTTTGTAAAAGATGACATCTTACGTTTTAAGACAACTTTTAGAAGTTGATAAAACTCCCATGTAATTTTATACCTTATTTTTTCTTTAATCTATATTAGTAATGGCTGCCATAGTATTGCCTTTCAGTCATAGACGTTTGAATTTAATTTTTTGTCTGAAATTTCATTTCTCTGTATTATGTAATTATTTTTAAAGAATAAGCAACTATTGTTTTTAAAATATTTCATTGCC
>JAYVDU010000124.1:0-6148 GCA_043749245.1 Bacteroidota bacterium
ATATTTGTATTAGCTGCTAGGCTTGCCGTAAAACTAGTTTGAGTACTCCATAAAACAGGTGTTGCTATAGTTGATGGAAGAATGGCACCGTTCCAGCAATCCTTAACGGTAATAGTTGTATTGCTCCAAGTTCCAGCAGCTTTACTGAACACGATATCATGTGTTAGGGTTGGATTCATATAACTCCATAAAAGACCCCATTCAGAGGCTCCTGATGCCGGGGGCACTGTACCCCCTATAGGAAAAAAACAACCAGACGGACCAGTACATCCTGTATAAGCACCTCCTTCATAAACCGATTGAGTGGCCAAAGTACGTGCGCTGGTATAATAAAGGTTGTGATTCGTTTTTATACATGGTGTAAATATGGCAGTATCAGCGTTTGTAGTCCCATCTAAGTATGTTTTAATTGGCAGTGTTTGGTTGGCCCATATATAAAACGGCCCCGCATTACAATTATATGTTGCGCCATTGGCTATATATGTGCTTCCTCCTGTAGTATATGTTGTTACATCCATTGCAACTAAAGGCATTGCTGGTGGACATTGAGCGTTAGCGAATGTGGTAAAAATAATTGAAAATACAACTTGTAATAATATTCTCATTTTTTTTTCTGATAAAAATCGGGACTTCACTTCTTTATTTTTTTTCCGATAAATATGGGTGCTGTTTATTTTTAACATGGCTATTTATTTTTGGTCGTTAGAAAATTCTTTTTTTTGCAATGCTGGGTTAGCTGTGTACCATTTATTTATCAAAATTGTGTATTCCTCATTAGTATACTCATTTTTAAAAATAGGGAAATCTTCAGGAATACTTTCGCTATTTATTTTAGCTATAATTTCGGCTTCGCGATGGTTGTATTTATTGGTTTGCACAGCAACCGAACTGACCTGCACTGTTTTCATTCCACGGGTCTGCATTCCTTGCCTTAGTGTATAAACTAAAACCTGTTTTTCTTTTTCCTCCGATGATTGTTTGCCGGATTGAGCTTGTAGGTTAACCGTTAATCCCAGCATGGAAGAAAACGATAAAATAAATATTTTTGAATGCATAAGTTAATTTTTTTTATTGTCCGTAATCTTTATCATAATTAAAAACTGAAGTGATTATTAATCTATAAAATATCTGTTCTTAAAAATATCTACGATGTAATTTATAGATAAATTCGTTTAAATAATTTCGCAAATTCTTTCCTTTAATTATATATTTTATTCCTAAGAAATTTCTTTTTGGCATTAGCTATAGTGATGTGTTAACCCATTTAAGAGTTATGTTTTGGTTTCGAACCCGGTTATATGATGTCTTTTTTGTGATAGTGGAAAATTTTTTATAAATTGTTTATTATGTTGTAAAAAAGGGGCAAATGCAGTTGCTATTAATACTGTGCTACTTATTTGCTTAAATTTTTTTCATATCTGATAAAATTTATTTAAAATTAAAGGTAACCTTTTTAATGATTAGTTTTTATTTTACACACCAATTTTGCTCCAAAATGTAAAGTTTTTAAAAAAATATTTAACTAAAAAGGTTCATCGTTCCGTTTTTTTCAATCAGCTTAGCGTCAAATCCGGAGGCTTTTACAAAGTAAAAATAAGTTCCTTCAGCCACTTTAATTCCTTGCGTTGTTAAACCATCCCAAGATACTTTTGGTTATCAATTTGTATTATATTTTACGATTGCTTGATTAGTACTGATTTTACTGATATTTTAAGATGTTAGTTGTAATTAGTTGATTTTACTGGTATTCTTAGTTAATTCTTTAAAAGTCTTTGTTAATAGGATTTTTGTGCGATACAAAAAACAATCAAAGACTCTTCTATTAATTTATAAATTACAATTCTTATCAAAATAGGCTCTTAGAGCTATTTTAAACACACGCTTCGGCTGTCGCTCAGTGGGTCAGCTCAGCACAAGTTTAAAAATAAAATGGAAGTCCATAAAAGATACTTTATATTTTACTTATGGAATAAAAAGGCTATTAAAAAAGAGGATAATTATGTATTTATCGAAGGATCCTTTAAAATTATCCGAAGTATTATCATATAATAATAAAAAATCTTCAATATATTTTGAAGCTAAAAATCAATACTTAAAACCAGTTGAAGGAGAAACGCTATTAGATACATCCAAACAAACTATAAGAGTAAAAATGAAATAGCCACGTGGCAGTGGTGAAAATATGGCGACTAGTAAAGGCAAAGCATTAGGAAATTAGGATGATGAAGATAAAAGTGTTGAAATAAAAATAACTGTACCGGAAAATTAAATACAAAGTATTATGAAAAGTTTTATAGTTTTTACTATTTTAATAGTATTATTTAAACTACTATACAAAACCACTATACACATTGAATTCATTGAGTTTTATAAGGTGGTATAAAATTAGCGATTCAATATATTGAATAAACTGATTTATAGTTTTACAAAATGCTTGTAAAATGGTGTAACTAGTTCTAAAAAAATAAATACTCCCAGCCTTTGTGCAAATGTCTTCGTTTAATATAAATTTATAATCATAACCTATGACACTATTATTTTTGTTTTTAAAAACAATCTTACTGGATTACAGCCATTATCAGTTTGAGAGATAATACCTTTTATAATAAATAAATAGTCCAAACCACATAGGCACATAGTTCACATAGAATGTTTGTTTATAACCTATTTTCCCTATGTATCTATGTTGTTTAAAATATATTTGGCACAAATTAATGTGATGAATATTGTGCATAAAAAAAGAGGCTTTATAAAAGCCTCTTTTAATTTTAAAACAGAAGAGTGATTATTTTTTTATTAACACTTCGTCAATCATACCGTAATCTTTAGCTTCTTGAGCTGTCATCCAGTAATCACGATCACTATCAGCCCACACTTTTTCGTATGTTTGTCCACTATGTGTAGCAATAATATCATATAATTCCTTTTTCAATTTCTGAATTTCACGCGCTGTGATTTCGATATCCGATGCTTGTCCTTCTGCGCCACCTAATGGTTGGTGAATCATCACACGCGCATGTTTTAACGCCGTACGTTTTCCTTTAGCACCAGCGCATTGTAATACAGCACCCATACTTGCAGCCATACCTGTACAGATAGTTGCCACGTCTGGTTTAATAATTTGCATGGTATCATAAATACCCAAACCTGCATAAACAGATCCTCCTGGAGAGTTTAAGTAAATTTGAATATCTTTTTTAGGATCAACTGATTCTAAAAATAATAATTGTGCTTGTACAATATTAGCTACTTGATCGTTAATACCGGTTCCTAAAAAGATGATACGATCCATCATTAATCGAGAAAACACGTCTAATACAGAAACATTTAACTGACGCTCTTCAATAATATTTGGTGTTAGATTTCTAATACCTGGAGTAATAGCAGATACATAACTATCGTAAGTTAAGCTATTGATGCCAACATGTTTGGTGGCATATTTTTTAAATTCATTTTGATCAAACATAATAAGGGTTTTTAGTTGTTAAACAAATGTAATTGTTGCGAGCTATAAAGCAAATAAAAAGCCAAAAACTTTTTAACGCCATTTAGTCAGTAACGTGTTTTTGCCAGAAATACTGCCGATGTGATATATATTACGTCATTAGTCATGAACCATTTTTAAGCCGATTCTTTCTGTAAAATCTTTGAATGTCAGGTTCTTGGTTTTAATTAAAAATTGTAAATTCACCATGCTTACTAAATCATTATTTATTATGGAAAATAAACAGTTTCAACAACATATTTTACAAGGAATACCTTCCGAATTACCTTCTTTAAAAGCATACGAGTCTGCCATTAATCACGCGCCTAAGCGTAAAGACAGCTTAAATGCGGAAGAAAAAAAGTTAGCTATTCAAAATGCCTTGCGTTATTTTGAGCCAAAACTACATGCTGTTTTAGCTAAGGAATTTGCGGAAGAATTAAAAACATACGGGCGAATTTATATGTATCGTTTTCGACCAGATTATAAAATTTTTGCTCGTCCTATAAACGATTATCCGCATCAATCCATACAAGCGGCTGCTATCATGCACATGTTAAGTAATAACTTGGATTATGCTGTGGCTCAACATCCGCATGAGTTAATTACCTACGGAGGTAATGGCTCTGTGTTTCAAAACTGGGCGCAGTATCTTTTAACTATGCAGTATTTAGCTATCATGACAGATGAACAAACTCTGGTATTATATAGCGGACATCCCATGGGATTATTTCCTTCTCATAAAGATGCGCCACGAGTGGTTGTTACAAATGGGATGATGATTCCGAATTACAGTAAGCCAGATGACTGGGAAAAATTTAATGCATTGGGCGTTACTCAATACGGACAAATGACTGCGGGTTCCTTTATGTATATTGGTCCGCAAGGCATTGTACACGGTACTTGTATTACAGTAATGAATGCAGCTCGTAAAATTTGTAAAACAGAAGAAGAACGTAAAGGAAAATTATTTGTGACCTGTGGCTTAGGTGGCATGAGTGGTGCGCAACCGAAGGCAGCTAAAATTGCAGGGCTTGTTTCTGTTACCGCCGAAATTAATGCAAAGGCTGTAAATACTCGCCACACGCAAGGTTGGGTAGATGAAGTGTTTGATAATTTAGATTTGTTAATTCCAAGAATACAAAAAGCACAATCCGCTAAAGAAGCCGTATCATTGGCTTATCAGGGTAATATTGTTGATTTATGGGAACGTTTGGTGCACGATACAATTAAGGTTGATATTGGCTCTGATCAATCATCTTTACATAATCCTTGGGCTGGAGGTTACTATCCATGTGGGTTTTCGTTGGAAGAGGCAAATAACATGATGGCAGAAAACCCAGATCTATTTAAAATAGAAATACAAAAAACATTGGTACGTCATATCAATGCTGTAAATACGCTTCATAGCAAAGGCATGTACTTTTTTGATTACGGAAATGCTTTTTTATTAGAGGTTGGTCGTGCTGGTGGCGACGTGTACGCCACACTTCCTCCCCTTCGGGGAGGGCAGGGAGGGGCTGTTTTTAAATACAACTCTTACGTGCAAGATATTTTAGGACCTATGTGTTTTGATTATGGCTTTGGCCCATTTCGTTGGGTTTGTACAAGCGCTAATGAAAACGACTTGCGTAAAACCGATGAAATTGCTTTAGGTGTTTTAGAAGAAATTTATAAAACTGCTCCTGAAGAAATTAAACAACAATTAAGCGATAATATTATTTGGATTCGTGATGCGATGAAAAATAATTTAGTGGTAGGCTCTCAAGCCCGCATTTTGTATGCCGATAGCGAAGGGCGTGTAAAAATTGCGGAAGCTATTAACAAAGCCATTGCTAATAAAGAAATTTCAGCGCCAGTGGTATTAGGTAGAGATCATCATGATGTTAGTGGAACAGATTCTCCTTACCGCGAAACATCCAATATTTATGATGGCTCTAAATTCACCGCCGATATGGCTGTGCAAAATTTTGTGGGCGATAGCTTTCGAGGAGCAACTTGGATTAGTTTACACAACGGCGGTGGCGTAGGTTGGGGCGAAGTAATTAATGGCGGCTTTGGTTTAGTGTTAGATGGAAGTGCGGATGCCGACAGACGATTAAAGTCGATGTTGTTTTGGGATGTGAATAACGGAATTGCCCGCCGTGCTTGGGCTCGCAACAAAGAAGCCAACTTCGCTATTAAACGAGAAATGGAACGTACACCTAATTTAAAAGTAACGCTTGCTAATTTGGTGGATGAATCTTTATTAAATAATTTATTTTAAATGATACCTGACAGGTTTTAAAAACCTGTCAGGTATAAATGTTATTACATGAAAAAACTACTAACCCTTGTATCCCTTATCATTCTTGCTTCTTGTAGCGGAGATAAAAAAACAGAAAACACAACCTCTCAAAATCAAGATGCGAATTTTGATGCCTATAAAGAACGTTTTGTAGAACAGTTATGGGCTTTATATCCAGGTTGGGCAAGCAGCATTGGCTTTCATAAATACGATAGCGTGTTGGTAATTCCAAATGAAACTCAACGAACTAAAGAACTCGTGTTTTGTAAAGAACAATTAGATTCTTTAAAACATTTTGATTTAAAAGCATTATCCGACAATAATAAAACGGATTATCATTTGATTGAAAATCAATTAAAATCTACTCAATGGTATGC
>JAYVDU010000125.1:0-17669 GCA_043749245.1 Bacteroidota bacterium
TTTAATATCAAATTTGGATCAAATAGTGTTTTTAAATTTCTCATTAATTGAAGCTGGTGTTCAGGAAAAACAATCGACAAATAATCTTTTTGCACTAAGCCTATGCCGTGTTCGCCACTAATAGTGCCTCCCAAGGCTTTGCATAATTCAAATATTTCAGTAATTCCTTTTGGTAATTCTTTATCCCATGCTTCGTCTGATAGTTCGCCTTTAATAATGTTCACATGTAAATTACCATCGCCCGCATGCCCGTAACACACACTTTTAAAACCATATTTTTTGCCTATTGCTTTTACACCTTTCAAAAGCTTTGGTAATTCAGCTCTCGGAACAACCGTATCTTCTTCTTTATAGATTGAATTACTTTTTACAGCCTCTCCAACCTTCCGTCTGATTTTCCATAAAGATGCTTTTTGTTCGGCACTATCTGCAAATAAAATTTCGTCGCAGCCATGCTCCGTCATAATACCCGCAAGGGTTTCGCAGTCTTGCATCAACACATCCATGTTATTGCCATCTACTTCTATTAAGAGTAAGGCTTGCCATTCGGGCTTTACAATAAAGTTTACTTCGCCCGCATATTTCATACTCCAATCAATTGCATCGCGTTCCATAAACTCCATCGCACTCGGCGTAATACCTGCTCTAAAAGTAGCGCCTACAGCCTCACATGCCTGCTCTGCTGAGGTAAAAGGAACCAGCATTAATAAGTCATGCTTAGGTAAAGGAATTAATTTGAAAACAATTTTAGTAATGATGCCCAGCGTTCCTTCGCTACCAACCATTAAGTGAGTTAAGTTATAGCCTGTAGAATATTTCAAGGTATTAGCGCCTGTCCAAATAATATCGCCATTAGCTAATACCATTTCTATATTTAAAACATAATCTCTCGTTGTGCCATATTTTACAGCCTTCGGGCCGCCACTGCTATGCGCCACATTTCCGCCTAAAGAGCAACTGCCCCAACTTGCAGGATCAGGTGGATAAAACAAACCAACTTTTTTTACCTCTTCCTGAAAAACATAATTGATAACACCTGGTTCAACCGTGGCTTGTAAATTACGCTCATCTATTTGTAAAATATTATTAAAACGCTCCATACTAATTACAATGCCACCATAAATTGGTAAAGCCCCGCCGCTTAATCCGGTGCCTGCACCACGCACGGTTACAGGTATTTTGTAAGCATTGGCTAATTTTAGGATACCTGAAATTTGCTCAACCGTTTTTGGTTTTACAACTACCTCGGGTTTATATAATAAATCTTCTGTTTCGTCTTTACCATATTTTTCAAGGTTCTCAACGTCTGTTAATACATCTTCTGCATCTACTAATTGAATTAGTTCTGCTAATATTTTAGAGTTGAGTAGGGTATAGGTTGTTTGCATGGTGGTTTTTTGGAAGTTAAATATATAAAATTTATTTAATTGGGCGTGCCCCCGCCAAAGAGGCAGCGGGGTCGGGCTTTTCGCTATTATCTTTTTATGCCTACGCTCAAATCTTTTTTATAAAAAGGATAACCGCTGCAATCCCTCACGCGTAGTAAGTATTTATTTAGACTACCCTAAAAATTTGTTTAGATCCCCAAAATTACTATTTTTGTAGCTATGTTAACGACATTCACAGAGGAAAATTACATCAAAGCAATTTTTAAATTAGAAGAGTTAAATGGCAAAGAAGCCATTTCTACTAATGATATAGCTATTTCATTAGCTATGAAACCTGCTTCAGTAACAGATATGATCAAACGACTGTCGGATAAAAAAATAATTACCTATAAAAAATACTACGGCGTTTTATTAACCAAAAAAGGAAAAGAAATTGCCTTAGATATTATTCGTAAGCACCGCTTATGGGAAGTATTTTTAGTGAAGAAATTAAATTTTAAATGGGACGAAGTGCATGATATTGCTGAACAATTGGAGCATATCAATAGTAAGGAACTGGTTAATAAATTGGATGATTTTTTAGGCAACCCTAAATTTGATCCGCATGGAGATGCTATTCCGGATAAAGAGGGAAAAATGCGTTACCAACAATCTTTTTCGCTTAGCACAATTACCAATAAACAAAAAGTAATATTTAGTGGTGTACTTAATCACGAAACTAAGTTTTTGCAATACTTAACTACCTTGGAGTTAAACCTTGGAAGTATCATAGAAATAGAGTCTTTCAACGATTATGATCATTCCTATAAAGTAAAAATTAATAAAAAAAATCAAGAATTTATAAGCGAACAAGTGGCGTCTTCTATTCTTGTGTATTCGGCTAATGTCAAATAATATTACATACTTATTTAAAAAAGTGGAATTATTTTTTCTTTATGTCCTTTTTTCCTTGACGAAAAAAGTACCCAAAAAGTCAAGAACGAACGCCAACTTCATTTTTTTATCGCACGAAGAACCTTTGCAATACCACCTAAAAAATTGCAGTTTACACCGTTCGTTCACGCCTGCCACACTATTACTAACGTATGAGTTACGGGTTAATTTTCAATTAATAAATAATGTCTAAAAGTCATCAACATAACCAACAGTCGCTGGATGAAGTTAATGCATCCGTAAATACCAAAAATAAATTTGGCTTTCGTAAGTTATTGGCATTTTTTGGTCCGGCTTATATGATCAGTGTTGGTTATATGGATCCTGGTAATTGGGCTACCGACATTGAAGGCGGAAGTAAATATGGTTACAGTTTAATTTGGGTATTAGTGATGAGTAATTTAATTGCTCTGCTTTTACAAAGCCATTGTATTCGGTTAGGTGTGGTGCGAGGTAAAGATTTGGCACAAGCTTCTAAAGAACATTATACTAAATTTATTAATTATTTTTTATACATCCTCGCCGAAATTGCCATTGCTGCCTGCGATTTGGCCGAAGTGGTGGGTATGGCCATTGGTATTCATTTATTATTCCCCAGTGTTTCATTATTAACAGGCGTATGCATTACAGTATTGGATAGTTTTATTTTATTGTTCTTATTAAATTCTGGCATCAAAAAACTAGAAGCATTTATTATTTCTTTAGTGGCAATTATTGGTGTTTCTTTTTTTATTCAATTAGTGATTGCAAAACCTGATATTGTAGAAATATCCAAAGGTTTGATCCCTGGATTTACCAATCAAAATGCCATATACATCGCTATTGGTATTATTGGTGCTACCGTTATGCCTCATAATTTATATTTGCATTCTTCTTTAGTTCAAACTCGTAAGTTTGATCGTACACCAAAAGAAATAAAAAAAGCCATCCGTTTTAATATCATCGATAGTGCCGTGGCGCTTAATTTGGCGTTGTTTGTAAATGCTGCCATTTTAATTATTGCGGCTACCACGTTTTTTAATACAGGTATACAAGTTACCGAAATACAAGAGGCGCATAAAATGATGGCGCCCATGTTAGGCAGCACACTAGCTCCCTTATTGTTTGCAATTGCTTTAATTGCAGCGGGACAAAGTTCTACAATTACAGGAACACTGGCTGGACAAGTGATTATGGAAGGCTACTTGAATTTGCGCCTACAGCCATGGATACGTCGTATTGTAACACGGTTAATTGCTATCGTACCAGCATTTTTAACTATTTATTTTTTAGGCGAGTCTAAAACAGGAGATTTATTAGTGATGAGCCAAGTCGTATTGAGCTTGCAGTTAGGTTTTGCTATTATTCCGTTGATTCATTTTGTGAGCAATAAAAAATTAATGGGTGATTTTGTGATTCCGCTTTGGCAAAAAATTGGATCATGGATTGCTGTTTCTGTCATCGTATTTTTAAATTGCCAAATGCTATTTCATAAAATAAGCGATTGGTTAAGTACTTCTGAAAACCCACTTGTAATAGGCTTTACGGTAATTCCTTTCATGTTGTTTTGTTTGGGTATTTTATTTTACATTACCATTGAACCTTTATTTAAAAAAGCCAAGAAGCGAATTACATCTGCTTTTCATGGCGAGGTGCAACAAATTGAGTTTAAAACACTAAAGCCTTACTCAACCATTGCCATTACGGTTGATTTTAGTAGCTCTGATAATAAAGCCATTAACAAGGCTATACAATTGGGAGGGAAAGAGGCAGTTTATAAATTAATACATGTACTCGAAAGTACCAATGCCGTCATGTATGGCGAAGATACAAGCGATAACGAAAGAGATGAAGACACGCAACATTTGTTAGCTTATAAAAACCAAATGATTGAACGTGGTTATCGTTGCGAAACACAATTAGGATTTGGCAGTCCTAAAACAGTAATTCCAAAATTAGTTGCTCATGCCGATTTATTAGTGATGGGCACACATGGCCATACCACCCTAAAAGACTTGCTATTCGGAACAACCGTAGAGCGTGTGCGCCATAACATTAACATTCCATTGGTGTTGGTTTAGGTTTTTTTAATATAAATAAGTTATATTTATATTGAGAAAAAACCTTAATAAATATGTACTCAATAGTTGATATACAAAATATCGATAAAAAAATAGTAGTTACAATTAGCCCTTATAAATCAATTATTTTTAAAGTGATTGTTTTAGTCATTTCAGTATTTATTGTTGTATTGCCAATCTTTACTTCAATTGTATTATTAACTAAGCAAATTAAGTCCGGCTTTGAAATATTGGCTGTGGCTGCAGTAAGTGTAATTCTTTTAATATTTATATACAAACATTTACGAGCAACTTTTAGTAAAGAAATACTTATTATTGAAAATAATAAATTTAGTTATAATAATACTTTTCTTGGTTTGGGTAAATACTTCCAGACACATTGCAATAAAATAAAAACCTTTAAATATCTAGGTTACGCTCAACAAACAAAACATCCACTAGAAATTAAAGGCGACGTATTAGGTTTTGGAACGCAACAAAGCGAAATTGAATATCTTAATCAAGTTGGTACAATGATACTTGCTACTGAATTTGAAGTTTTAAAATTTGGCATCGATGTAGACGAAGAAGATTATTTGAAAATTAAATATTTGTTAGATTAAAAATGTAAAACATTATATAGTAATATATACTATAACATTTGTGAAATAAAGTAATGCCAAAAATTGAACTTACCACATACATTAATTCAACAATTGAAATTTGTTTCGATTTGGCAACGAGTATTGATTTACATAAACTATCAACCTCACGTACAAACGAACAAGCTATTGCCGGCATTGCAAGAGGATTGATAAAACTGAATGAAACTGTAACATGGGAAGCAACTCATTTCGGAATCAGACAACAATTAACCTCTAAAATTACTGTCTACGACAGGCCTTTTCACTTCAGAGACGAACAAATTAAAGGAGCATTTAAGTCGATTAAACACGACCATTATTTTGAGAAAAATGGTAACGAAATTATCATGAAAGATGTTTTTGAATTTGAATCTCCTTATGGAATTTTCGGACAATTATTTAATAATCTTATCTTAACAAAATATTTAACCAAATTTTTAATTATAAGAAATAACCTTATTAAAGATTTTGCAGAATCAGAAAAATGGAAAACAATTTTGAATGAAAAATAAGAATATAATTTTATTTTTCGCATTAATCTTTTCCTAACATTCTTCTAAAATTTTTCTTTCCTAAAGGAATGTGTTGCAGATGTTGAATAATACAAAATATGTTTTATATATAGTCCATTTTGAACAACATAGATACATAGGAAACATAGGTTAAATAAGCATTCTATGTGGTCTATGTGGTCTATGTGGTTTGGACCATTTATTTATTATGAATGGTATAAATAGAATTGTGCTCCCTTAATGTATTTTTTTTAGATGCTTTAAAATGCCTATGGATGTGGTATTAGAAAGAAGCTTAATGTTTTAAATAAATGTATTTAATGACGCAATTATCCTAATAAAACACACCAGGCTTCTTTTACTTTATTAAGTTCTAATAAGGTTTTAGCAAACGCATGTTTTTCATTTTCTGTATTTATTTTTTGAGAAAGCGTCTGGTTGAAATTTTTTATGTCTTCCGCATTAGGCAGTATTTCAATGTTTCCGAGTTGGCCTAAATTATTACCTGTTAAAACAGAACTGTGTTTGATATGTTCAGGAATGATGTCAATACCAATTCCAATAGTTGTAATCGGTTTTTCAATTTCAAATAAGGCGTCGCCATGTGCTCGGCAATACCAGTTACCACCCATACGCGCTACTAAATCTATTTTTTGTTGGTCAATCAATTGTTTGTTATCAAGCACTTTTTCCGAAATATGAATTTTTATAATTTCACACATTACTAAATTGCAATTACCAATTTCTTTTACTTCAAATACTTTACACTCCAATTGTACTGGGCTTTCCTTTACACGCATTGGTCTCACTAAGTCGGATGGAATAGGAGTGAAGCCTGCTTTTATAAACTCGTTTGTGCCATTAGGATATGGGCTACTAGCCAAACTCATTTGTTGCACCATACTATAATCTACAATATTGATCACACATTCCGGCACTTCTTTAATATTTAAATGCGTGTCTTTAGCTTGCCCTGTTCGTCCACTTAAGTTTGGCGAAAAAATAGCAATAGGAGGTTTAGCTGAAAATACATTGAAAAAACTAAAGGGCGCCAAATTATGATTACCGGCAGCATCCACAGTACTTGCAAAGCAAATAGGGCGTGGGCCAACAGCGCCTAATAAGTATTGATGTAAAAGTGGAATAGGTGTTTCGCTTGGAATGATAGATAACATGGGATAAAAATTTAAATTAATAGTTAGAGTTTATCGTTTAATTTATGAAGGATTTTTTATTTTTTCAATTAAATTGGGGTCGCCTAACACATCACTACACGTAACAACTGAACTAACGGTTACGCCCATAATGCCATGTAAATTGAGGTTTTGACCTGTTAAAAATAAATTACTAATTTTTGTACGAGGTGTAATAAATGACTTTAGCGGTTCGGTATAATCTTTTATAATTCCATATAAACTACCATCTCGGGAGCCAATATAATCGCGGTAAGTAATTGGAGAAGCTGCTGTGTACGATTGAATTTTAGAGCGTGTTCCTGGCAAACGTGCTTCTAAAACATCTAATATTTTTTCTGCTTTTTCTGTTTTGAAAGCTTCATAATCATCGCCTCTGTAATTAATATTATTAGGAATAATGCTTTTTGTGTTTTCCCATTTGGCGCATTCCTCATAACGCATATAAGCTAATACCGTGAAGTTTTCAGTGAAATCAGGGTTTTTGGAGCTTGTGGTGGTAAATAAGCCTATAGTTTCTGGCCATGTTTTTTCTGTGTAATTTCCGCCAGTCCAAATATCGGGCGCCGTACAATGGTAAATATTGTGATTGTAATGTGGCATTGCTTCTGGTTTTACAACTGCATTTACCAAAAACGAGGACACTGAATTTTCTAAACTGTTTATTCTATTTCTGTATGCTGTTCGTATATGAGGCCCTTCAATCATATCAAGTGTTTTACTAAGGTCGATGCCTGATATGAATATTTTCCCTTCAATGCGTTCACCGTTTGTAAGCTCAACAGATTCTATTTCACTACCATTAAAATGAAAAGTTTTTGCTTCACTATAGTTCAATATTTCGCCACCTAATTTTTTAATATTAGTACTCAATATTTTTGCTATTTGCGAACTGCCATCAATGCATCTGTAAGAACTTTGAATATAAGAATCAACTACAAGCGCATGAACATAAAAAGGTGTTTTATTTTCTAAACCCGCATATAACATATTACTTCCACCAATCACTTGTTGTAGTTTGGGATCTTTAAAAATAGAATTGATAACGCTTTTCGAATCTATTTGTAGATGCCAAGCAGCGGTAATATCTTTTTTTTCGCTCGATAAATTGTATAAAGGAAATGAAGCACATACTTCTTTTATTTTTTTGATATATGTAATTAAGTTTTCTCTTTCGTGAGGAAATAGTTGCGCGAGTTGATCTACAAAATTATCATAGCCTTGTGCGTGAGGATAATGTCGTTCATCATCTTTAAAAGAAATAAGATCGTAACCATTTTGGTCTAATTTCTGAAGTTTTAATTCTTTCATTAACCCAAAATAATTGAAAAAGGTATTAAGGTTTTGCGCCTCATCTAAGCCACCAATGTAATGTACACCTGTTTCAAAAATAGTTTTGTCTCTACTATATATTTGTAAAGACCCTCCAATTTGCCTGTTTTTTTCGAGTACACAAACACGCTTGCCTTCTTTTGCCAAAATATAAGCACAACAAAGTCCACCCATACCGCTTCCTATTATAACTACATCGTACTTTGTCATAAGTTAATTAACACCAATGATATAAAAAATTCACATAATATATGATAAGAATTTATCAGTTATTGTTAAATTTAGTGGTTATTAAAAATAATGAAAAAACACGCAACCTATATTCTCTTTCTTTTTTTAATAAGTTCTGTGTCTTACGCTCAAAACTACACGATAACAGGTAAAGTGTTTGATGTGGATACTAAAGAGCCATTGCCATTTGTGCCTGTATTGATAAAAGGAACAACCGCTGGTGGCACGAGCGATTTTGACGGAAGATATACCATTAAAACACTTAAAACTGGCGATTCGATTGTGGCTACATACATGGGTTATAAAAGAACGGTGCGTGCAATTAAACAAGGGGTTAATCAAGAAATTAATATGCCAATGACTTTGGAAGGCGTTAATTTAACAGAAGTAATTATTAAACCAGGCGAAAATCCTGCCCATCGTATTATTAGAAATGTGATTGCTAATAAAAATAAAAATGATAAAAGCCATTTAAAGGCCTATCAATATGAAACATACAATAAAGTAGAGTTTGATTTGAATCGCATACCCAAAGAGATGCGTGAACGTAAATTATTTAAACCTGTTAAATTTATATTTGATAATGTAGACAGTGTTAATTCAGATGAAAAACCATCCTTACCTATTTTCATCATCGAATCTCTGTCTGATTTTTATTATCATAAAAACCCTACGTTAAAGAAAGAAGTAATTAAAGCCAGTAAAATAACAGGCTTAGAAAACACCAGCATTTCTGCAGTAATGGGAGATATGTATCAAAATATTAATATTTATGATAATAATGTTTTGGTATTTAACAAACAATTTACCAGCCCCATTTCTGATAATGGATTTTTTTATTATAAATATTATTTAGAGGATAGTTTATTTATTGGTAATACATGGTGTTATCATATCCGCTTTAAATCTAAACGTCCGCAAGAGTTATGTTTTAGCGGTAATATGTGGATTGCAGATTCTACATGGGCTATTAAGCGTTTGGAGATGAGCATACCAAAAGACGCAAATATTAATTTTATTAATGCGGCTAATATTGTGCAAGAGTATAATAGAGTGGATAGTTCTTGGATGCTGAGTAAAGACCGATTGATTATTGACTTTGCCTTAAATCCCAATAAAATAGGTATTTATGGACGTAAAACCACTTCTTATAAAAACTTTATAATTGACAAACCAAAGGACTCTAAGTTTTATGAATTTGGCGATAAAGTTGTAGTCGACGATTCTGCATCTCTTAAAACAGCAGCGTTTTGGGACATTAACAGACATGATAGTTTATCTTCGCGCGAACGGAAAATTTATCACTTGATTGATACAATTAAAACACTACCTATTTATAAAACCTGGGTTGATATCTTAACGTTATTTGTATCAGGTTATAAGGAAGTAAATAATTTCGAAATCGGACCTTATTATAATTTGGTGAGTTATAATAGAGTAGAGGGTTTACGTTTGAGATTTGGAGGAAGAACGAGTAAAAAATTCAGTAAATGGTACCAACTCGAAGGCTATGTGGCTTATGGTACAAAAGATGAAAAATTCAAATATAGTTTAGGATTTAAAACGTTTATCAGTAAGAAAAAACACCGTTCCATGGTGGGAATGAATTTTAAAAGTGACTATGAAATTTTAGGTCAAAGTCAAAATGGGTTTTCTCAAGATAACATTTTCGCTTCGTTATTTAGAGTTAGCCCATTAACTAATTTAACACGTGTGGATAATGTGACTGCTTGGTTTGAGAGAGATTGGATTGATGGATTATCTTCTCGTATTTCCTTAGTGGGAAGAACCATCACACCATTAGCTATTAATGGTTACCGTTATTATAAAAGCGATGGAAGTATTGCATCCAAAGAGAATATTAAAAATACTGAAATTAAGATTAATGTGCGTTTTGCTTTTAAAGAGAAATTTATTAATGGCGATTTTAGGCGAGTGAGTTTAGGAACTAAATGGCCAGTTGTTCAGGTAAATTATTCAAAATCCTTACCAGATGCTTTTAGAGGCGAGTATGATTATCAAAAAGTAGTTTTTAAATTAAGCGACCGTATAAGGCTGGTTTCTTTATTAGGATATACTGACTATACAGCAGAGATTGGGCAAATATATGGCGCTGTTCCTTATCCATTAATGGAATTGCATGGCGGTAACGAAACTTATGTGTATGATGAACTGTCCTATAATATGATGAAGTACTATGAATTTGCTAGCGATAAATATGCGGCAGTAGGATTCTTCCATCACTTTGAAGGATTATTATTTAATAAAATACCTTTAATTAAAAAATTAAAATGGCGAGAAGTGGTTACGTGTAAAGCATTATGGGGAACCGTAAATGATAGAAATAGAAGAACGATGATTTTCCCTTCTTCACTAAACGCGCTTGGTAACGAGCCTTACGTTGAAATGAGTGCTGGTATTGAAAATATTTTTAAAATATTTAGAATAGATGCTTTATGGAGAACTACGTATAAAAGGGCTGGCTTCTTTGATAATTTTGGAGTTAAATTTGGTTTCCAATTAGCGTTCTAAAAAGAAATAACAGGCTCTAAGAAACAAAAAATAAACATGATATTACGTTCAGAAAATTTAGTTAAGAAATATAAAAACAGAGTAGTTGCCAACAACGTGAGTGTACAAGTGCAACAAGGCGAAATTGTTGGTTTACTGGGACCTAATGGTGCTGGTAAAACCACTTCTTTTTATATGATTGTGGGAATGGTGAAACCTAACTCTGGCAAAATATTTTTAGATGATAGAGATATTACGAATGAGCCTATGTACCGTCGTGCGCAATTAGGTGTTGGTTATTTACCACAAGAAGCTTCTGTGTTTCGTAAATTAAGTATTGAAGATAATTTACGTGCGGTGCTCGAAATGACTAATAAAACCAAGGCAGAACAAGCTTATAAGGTTGAAAGTTTATTAGATGAATTTGCCTTGCATCATGTGCGTAAAAATTTAGGAGATCAATTATCAGGTGGTGAACGCCGAAGAACAGAAATTGCAAGAGCCTTAGCAACCGACCCGAAATTTATTTTATTAGATGAGCCTTTCGCAGGGGTTGATCCTATTGCGGTTGAAGACATTCAAAGCGTTGTACGAAAATTAAAAGATAAAAACATAGGTATTTTAATTACCGATCATAATGTGCACGAAACATTAAATATTACAGATAGAACTTATTTATTGTATGCTGGTGAAGTTATTAAATCAGGCTCTGCGCAAGAGTTAGCAGATGATGAAATGGTGAAACGTGTTTATTTAGGACAAAATTTCAAATTAAGAGATTAAGTTTTAAATCAAAATAAAATTATCGGTTTAACCACCACAAACTTGCATTTAAAAGCGTAGCGAAGCTAACCCACATTAGATAAGGGATTTGAAGGTATGCTGCCGTTTTGTGTATCTTATGAAAGTAAATAATCATTATTAAAATATAAATCCACATCGTTATTATTTCAATGAGCGCTATACCTAAATAGTGAAATTTAAAAAAGATAAAACTCCACCAAAAATTTAAAAACAATTGTATAACAAAAACAGTGATTGCTTTTTTTCTAAACTCGTTTTTGGGTGTTTGTAAAATTAAATATAATGATACGCCCATTAAAATATACAGCGTTGTCCACACTGGTCCAAATAAATAATTTGGTGGATTGAAAAAAGGTTTGTTTAACGTTACGTACCATGTGTTAATACTTGTTGCAGTAGCAAATCCACTAAGGCCACCAACCATTAATGGTAATAGGATACATAAGGCTAATTTAAGGTAACGATTCATCTTATTTTTTAAGTTTAAGTTTTTATAAAGAAGCCTGATTAATTTCAGTTATTCAGGCTTCTTAAAATATTTAATAAATCATTAGTGTCCGATTAAAAATTTATTATCATGGCTAAAGCCCTTATTTTACTGGGCATCATAACCCCAGACTTAAGTCTGGGGTTACTAAATATATCCCAATCATTTTGTGGACTTTAGTCCACTATCTCGGACAACAGTGTTAATAAATAAATAATTCTACCAAATGTTTACACGCTTTTCAGCTGGTCTATACATGCCGTCACCCTCTTTAACACCAAAGGCTTCGTAAAATTCGGTCATATTACTTAATGGAGCAATAGCTCTGAAATTCCCTGGTGAGTGTGGGTTTGTAGCTACTAGTTGTTTTAACGCAGCATCGCGCATTAATGTTTTCCATCCTTGAGCCCAAGCAATAAAAAAACGTTGTTCGCCTGTATAACCGGCCATTACTGGAGATTTAGCGCCATTCAATGATTTTTTGTATGCGTAATAAGACATGGTTAAGCCACCTAAATCCGCAATGTTTTCACCTTGCGTCAGCTCACCGTTTACGTGTAATGTATCAATAGCTACATAAGCATTAAATTGCTCAATAATTAATTTTGTTTTGTCTTTAAAATTTTTGTAGTCAGTTTCTGTCCACCACATTTTTAAATTTCCGTCCGCATCAAATTGCGCACCTTGATCGTCAAAACCATGCGTTAATTCATGCCCAATAATTGCGCCCATTACGCCGTAATTAAATGCATCATCGGCATTGGGATCAAAAAACGGTACTTGCATAATACCTGCAGGGAAAGCAATTTCGTTAGATGTTGGGTTATAATATGCGTTTACAGTTGGAGGCGTCATGCCCCATTCCATTCGGTCTACAGGTTTTCCAATTTTAGCTAACATACGGCTAAATTGAAATTTGCGACCATTGCATACATTTTTCCAATACGATTCTTTACCAATTGATAAAGCGGTGTAATTAATCCACGTATCAGGGAAGCCTAATTTGCGAATTAATTTATCTAATTTTTTTTGCCCTTGTACTTTTGTTTCAGCACTCATCCAATCACGAGAGTTTAATCGCTCACGGTAAGAAGCGACTAAATTATCTACCATGCTATTTACTTTTTTCTTAGAATTACTATTAAAATATTTTTCAACGTAAAATTTACCTAACGCTTCTCCTAACGCTTCATCTAAAGAGCCTTGAACGCGCTTGTAACGTGGCTTCATAGATTTCCGTCCAGACAAAACAGTTCCTTTAAATTTAAAACTTTCAGCAATGAAATTATTTGATAAATAAGGTGCCGCTTCGTCAATTAATTTCCATTTCAAAAATACTTTCCAATCAGCAACAGAAATTGAATTGATAGTTGTATTTAAACCTTCATAAAATTTCACATTATTTAATACTAATTTTTGAGGTGTTTTGATACCGATTGATAAGAAATAGGAATTCCAATTAATATTAGGCGTTAGCTTTTCTAATTCAACAAGAGTGTATGGATTGTATTGTTTTTCTACATCTCTTTGTTCAGTGGCATTTTGAGATACTTTTGCTAATTCTGTTTCCACATTCATTACAATTGCCGCATTCGTTTTTGCTACCTCAGGCGTATTACCAAGGCATTCAAACATACGTGCTACGTAATCTTGATATTCTTTTTTTATAGTTCCGTATTGCGCATCAAAATAATAATCTCTATCAGGTAAGCCTATGCCTGTTTGTCCTAAATAACAGGTGTTTGCATTAGAGTTTTTAAAATCAGAATATACATAAAAACCTAACATGCTTTGAACGCCTTTTTTATTAAGCATTGCAGAGGTTTTAATTAACTCGATTTTTGTTTTAATTAAATCAATTGCTGCTAAATCGGCTTTAATTGGGTTAATACCATCTTTATCTGTTTTAGCGGAATCCATTCCTACTAAATAAAAATCGCGTATTTTTTGTTTATTACTTCCTGCAGCAGCCGTTGCATCTTTTGTAATATCAGTAATTAACGATTTCAAATTGACAATATTTCGCTCATTGATTTCGTTGAAACTTCCCCAACTACCATCACTTGCAGGTATTTGTTGTGTTTTAAGCCATTTACCATTCGCAAATTTAAACATATCGTTACGTGGATTAACAGTAGAGTCGATGTGCGATAAATTAATGCCAGGCGTTGGTGTTTGAGCAAAGGCGTTTGCTACTGTAAAGAGCGTAGCAGATATTAAAATGAGTTTTCGCATAATTATAATTTTTTTATAAATGTAGAAGAAAATTGCACTATTTAATAAAGTATAGTATAAACTGTTATTTTTAGGTATAAACGGAAGCTCATTTAATTTATCTGTAAAAAAAGCTAAACATTCAGGAGTTTTATTTTACAAAAATACTAGGGTGAACATCTGTTACCAATTTCAGTTCAATTGCTTTATTTACTAATATTTGTACGGCATTTTTACCAATGATACCAAGGTCTATCGAAAATTCGTTCACGTATAGTGCAATGTGTTTTTTCATCACCTCTTCACTCATTTCCTGAGCATGTTCTTTTACAAATGCCATGCAGCTTTCGGGATTAGTAAAGGCAAATTCTACACTTTGTTTTATTAACGAATCTATGGTTTTTTGTAATGCAGGTTCTAGGGTTCGTTTAACAACAATGCCACCCAACGGGATTGGCGATTGAATCAAACTTTCCCAATATTCGCCTAAATCAATTATTTTTTCGAGTCCTTTATCTTGATAGGTAAATCGGTTTTCGTGAATTAATAATCCCGCATCCACTTTATTGGTAAGCACGGCATTTTCTATTTCACTAAAAAGTATTTCTTGTTTATGTATGGCCTTAGGAAAGGCTAACGACAATAAGAAATTAGCGGTTGTATATTTACCGGGAATAGCAATAGATGCAGAGTCTATACTTTTAATAATATGCCCTGATTTTTTTACTAATAAAGGGCCGCAATTAAAACCTAAAGCACTGCCACTATTTAATAAGGTGTACGCGTTGGTTAAATATAAAAAGGCGTGGTAACTTAATTTAGTAATATCTAATTCGTGTTTAAAAGCCCTGTTATTCAAGGCTTCTACGTCTTCCATGATAACTGTAAAATCAATACCCTGCGTGTCAATTTTTTTATGAATGAGTGCATCAAAAATAAAACAATCATTTGGGCAAGGAGAAAAACCGAGGGTGAAGTTCATGAGTTACAGATAATATAATTATAAAAATAGGTATTCTTTTTATAAGTAATGAAAGAAGTTTAATTGAGGATTTATGTTTGTTTTTTAAACAGATGAGGAAGGTAGTTACAAAAAAATATAAATTACTATTCGTTTTCTCCGCTGCGTGCGAGAAATTTATTTGGGATAAAATAAATTGCATTCACAATAATCCTGTTGACTCAGGTTTTGTTAAATTAGCAGAAGAATGGATTTACTCATCAGCAAGCAATTATCAGGAAATGGAAAGTATTATTGAAATTTAAAGATTAAGTCAGCCACTAATAAAACATTAATTAGTAGGTTCCGTAGCATTACAATCCGATAGTTATCGGAAGCAGTAGAGCTTCTGTATTGCGTCAGCGCAGATGCTGTGTAGTGGGAAATTTGCCAAGTGCGACTTATTTTTTTAAATAGTAAATACCAACAAAGTAGTAAAAACATTTAAATCGTTAAAAATTAAAAATTATGAAAACAAGAATTTATTCAGTTTTAGCTGGGATATTATTAACCGCCAAAGTATTTGCTCAGGTTCCAAAAAAAATGATTTACCAGGTATTAATTAGTAACACTAGCAATGCATTGGTAACTTCTGCCTCAGTAAGTATGAAAATAAACATCATACAAGATTCTTCAACTGGCACTTTAGTGTATGTCGAAACACAAACAATTACAACCAATGCTAATGGTTTAGTAAGTTTAGAAATAGGAAGTGGAATTCCAGTTACAGGCACTTTCTCAGATATTAACTGGGCAACAGACACTTATTTTATTAAAATAGAAACCGAACCAATTAGTGGAAAATCATATAATATAATCGATACAAATAAACGTATTAGTGCGGCTTATGCTTTATTTAAAGCTAACGCAACTTTAGGATTTCAAGGCTCGATAGGTTTAACTTGCCCTAAGGTAAGTTTTAGTGGATTTACACATTGCCTTGGTGAAGCATTTAATGGGGGTATTATCTTTGAGCTATACAAAGGTAGCGATGGCTCAGAACACGGCCTTGTGGTAGCGCTTACTGAACGCACAATTGCATGGCAAGCATCAGACACATTGGTTAATGCGACCCGAACAGCAGATGTCGCATATAATAACGGTTTAATAAAAAATAGTCTTGCTGCAGACTATGTTGCGACATTGGGCTCAGGTTGGTATTTACCAGGTATTAAAGAAATAGGTAAGCTATATCGCAATCATTATTATGTGCAAAAAGGCTTGCTTTCAGGTGGCAACACTTTATTATCAAATACAATTACCTATTGGAGCAGTAAAGAGTATTACGCAATTAATCCGTACATCTTTTTCCTTTTCAATGGGGTCGCCAACTATTTCAAATTTAAGACAAATACATTCACTGTTCGGGGAGTAAAGGCTTTTTAACTATTTATCAATTTAGTCTGTTATTGCGTACTTATAACTCATAATTTATTATATTCATTTTTAATAATTGTAATTGATGAACTAATAATGATATGGCTATAGGCGTTAACTTAGTTGCTCACTATACCTCGCAACAATAGTGATTTTATCTAACTTTTTAGTTAAGTTTGGCTTAACTTGGTATATACTTTTACTTTCGCAACCATCTTTTTTATTAAAAAGTTTCTAAATAAAACCGTAATTTCGTCGTCTATTAAAAAACAATCATGAAGCTAACCTACATAATTTTTGCAGCTTGTTTAGTGTTTGCAATTTCTTGTAAGCAAAATACATCAACTGAAATATCAACTAATGATATTACAAATACAAAAACCGCTGATGGCAGCACTAATGGTGCATTACCCGATATTAAGTTCGAAGAAGAAACGCACGATTTTGGTCGTATTACCCAAGGTGAAAAAGTAGCGTATGGGTTTAAATTTAAAAATACTGGCGGTTCTAATTTAATTATCGCATCAGCTGCAGGTAGCTGTGGATGTACAGTTCCGGAGTATCCGAAAAAACCAATATTACCGGGAGAAGAAGCAATTGTTAATGTTGTTTTTGCAAGCGAGGGTAAATCAGGTACGGTTGAAAAATCAGTGACATTGGTTACCAATTGCGAACCAAGCACTAAAATAATTTATATTAAGGCTAATATTATTGTACCGGTTGGTGCTAATCCGAGTGATTTACCAACTGCTCATTAAAAGTGTTATTTGATATTAGTTTTTTGAAATGAAATAATCAATAACTAATCTCAAATAACCAACAATAAAATTCTAATAATCAATATCAAACAACTAATATCTAAAAACAAACAAAACAAACAATGAACAATTTATTTATGTTAATGGGCGGTGGAGCTCCAGGTGCAGGTGGTGCAATAGGACAAATAGTGCCTTTAGTGTTAATCGTAGTCGTATTTTATTTTTTTATGATTCGTCCTCAAATGA
>JAYVDU010000126.1:0-1757 GCA_043749245.1 Bacteroidota bacterium
TTAGATAATTTAAATGAGTTTTTGAAAAAATACCAAAGCGACCCTAGTGTAGCTGAAGTATTAGTGAAATTTACTGAATTGCAAAATGAGTTTAATAAAATAAATGAAAAAGATGCAGCATCAATTACTTCTAACGATAAAGCTAAAAAAATAATAGGAGGTGGTAAAGAATTAGTTTTATCTAAAGAACAATTTACCACTATTGCAGAAAAAATTAAATCAATTCGTAATTCATTTACTTTAATTAAATAAACTTTTTCTGATTTTTTATAAAACAAAACATATTAACATGAAAAAAATAGCATCAATCATCTTTATTTTAAGTACAACTATTACTCTTGCTCAAACGAGTGTTTGTACACAATTTCACCGTAAAAATTGCTCGGTAGATGGTGGAGAAAAAGGAGCGATTTGGAATTATAATGCACAGTCAAAAAGTGGATTATTTAACCAAGGAATGACTTCTAAAATTCGCTGCGTTATTTATAAAGGTATGGATTACAGAATTAATGTTTGTTGCGAAACAACTTTAGGTGATAAGGTTAACTACAAAATTTTTGATGCTCGTACTAACGAGTTATTATTTGATAACGCAACTGCTGAAAACAGTCCTGTATTTGAATTTCAAAGTACAGCAACTCGTCAATTAATAATTGAGGTAACCGTTCCAAAAGGCGCTACTGAAGCTGATAAACACAAACCAGTTGATGCTGCTTGTGTAGGTTTATTAATTGAAAATAAAGTAACTGAAAAACAAGGATTTTCTCAGTATTAATAAATTATTCATCACATTTATAAGCCATAAATTACAGATATCAAATCTGAAATTTATGGCTTTTTAGCTTATAAATAAGTTTTAAAAGCAAAGTTTAAACTTTGATTAAATAGAATTGTTATTATAAAAAAATTAATATGGCAGGAGTTAATAAGGTAATATTGATAGGAAATTTAGGTAAAGACCCGGAAATTAAATATTTGGAAGGGAATATTGCAAAAGCAAATTTTAGTTTAGCTACGAGCGAATGGCATAAGGATAAGCAAGGCAATAAAGTAGAACTAACAGAATGGCATCATATAGTACTATGGAGAAGTATGGCAGAGAGTGCTGAAAAAATGCTTAAAAAGGGCACTCAAGTCTATATAGAAGGTAAATTGCAAACTCGCCAATGGGTTGACAAAGACAATATAAAACGAAATATTACGGAGATTGTAGGCGAATCGTTTTTAGTATTACAGAAAAAAGAAAGTACAAATACTGCATCTCCAAACAACGAGAGTGTTGATTCTGATAATAGTTAATGAAACCTTAGTTTTCAACTAATTTTCAACAGTATAGTGAGTTGTGATAAAAAATATAAATATTTGCTATGAACTTTAAAAATGTATTAAAATGAGTGA
This sequence comes from Bacteroidota bacterium, assembly GCA_043749245.1. GTDB lineage: Bacteria > Bacteroidota > Bacteroidia > B-17B0 > Aurantibacillaceae > UBA4416. The sequence continues at coordinate 1,399 of JAYVDU010000126.1, forward strand.
AGAGAGAGAAAGAACAGAAAGAGAAGATTTGTTTTCTAAGGCTGTAAAAGCAGGTAAACGCACGTATTTTTTCGATGTCAAATCAACACGTGGTAACGATTATTATTTAACTATTACAGAAAGTAAGAAGCGTTTTGGTGATGATGGTAAATTTACATACGAAAAACACAAAATATTTTTGTACAAAGAGGACTTTGAGAAATTTATGGAAGGCTTAAATGAATCTATTGAAATCATTAAAGAAAATGCCCCTCCAATCGTAGAACGTGATTCATACCACGAAAACAAAGGAGATGTGAACTTCGAAGATTTAGGAAAATAGATTGTTTAAGTAAAAATTTATTCAAAGCAGTTATTCG
>JAYVDU010000127.1:0-1755 GCA_043749245.1 Bacteroidota bacterium
TTTTTTCTTTGCAAATGGCAATAAACAGTTATCTTCGTTAGTAGCATTTCGGTAGAAGGTGTTTCAAACGTCGGCCGAAATCAAACCGCGAAAACGTTATAGGCAAGCGGCAAAAAACCACCGATTAATAAAAAAAATACAAATATTATTTGGAAAATAGTAACTTATAAGTTACATTTGTATTAATGGAAAAAGTCAGAGAGGTTATAGCATATAAAAATTATTTTGAAGACTTCCTTAAAGAACAACCAAAAAAAGTTCAAGACAAAATATTTAAAATAATTGAAGCTATAGAAACTCTAGAAAGAGTTCCTGCCAATTATTTAAAAGCTATGGCTGGGACCGAAGGGCTTTATGAAGCAAGAATACAACTTGGCTCAAATATTTGGAGGGTTTTTTGTTTTTTTGATAAAGGGAAACTAGTTGTTTTACTAAACGGTTTTACTAAAAAAACACAGAAGACTCCCACTAATGAAATAGCAAAAGCATTGAGTTTAATGAAAGAATATTACCAACAAAAAAATAAATAAATGGAAACTAAAAACTGGAAAAAAATAAAAGACTCGGTTTACGGAAAAAAGGGGACTTCTAGACGTGACGAACTTGACAGAGAGTTTGAAAGTTTTAAAATTGGTTTGTTATTACGAAAAGCGCGTGAAGATAAACATTTAACTCAAGATCAACTTGCAGAACTTCTTGACAAAAAAAGGACTTTTATATCACGCGTAGAGAACAATGGCGGAAACTTGACTTTAAAAACATTGTTTGACATTGTAGAAAAAGGACTTGGAGGTAAAGTGAAAATTTCGATAGAAATGTAAATTCTTGTAACTCGAGGCATTGAAATTATTCTGTATAGAAAAGTCCGCCAGCCTATAACAGTACCTAAGCAAAAAGCTCGCATTTGTATAAGCATTTGCAAATCTTGTCGCTTCGCGAAAGTTATTTATTTTTTCTTTGCAAATGTCCAAAAAGCAGATAACTTTGTTATTAGCTTTTCGGTAGACATTGTTTCAAAACGCTCTTCGCTTAGCTTCAAAACGTTAGCAGTAAGCTATAGACACATACACATTAGAATAATATATTGACAATGGTACATATTTTTCCAAAAGAAATATTTCTAGAAATAACTACAGAATATAAATTTAATTTGCGTTATGCCATATCTAATTATGGCAGACTAATAAGTTTCACAAAGGAAATTAATGAGGGTAGACTATTAAAAGGTTCACTAAATCAAGGATTCAGGACATTTTACTTCAAAACAACTATAAACGGTAAGAAAATAAATAAACAGTTTTTTTACTATAACCTTGTTGGACAATACCATTTAACCAAAGAGAATCCCGAGACAACTTACATAATACACTTAGATCATAACAAAGACAATGACCATTATTCAAATTTAAAATGGGTTACGCATCAAGAGAGAATTCAGCATTATAAATCAAGCCCAGCTGTTATAACTGCGAAGGCAAAACTCATTGCTCACAATACGCAAAGAAATGGTGCTAAATTGACAGAAACGAGAGTGAAATTATTAAAACGAAAATTATTAGACCCAAATAGAAAAACAAGATTAAAAGTTTTAGCTAAACAATTTGGTATAAGTGAAATGCAACTTTATCGTATTAAATCAGGCGAAAACTGGGGACACGTAACGATTGACTAATAAAAAAATAGCCATACTGCTAACAGTAACTAAAAAAAATGCGGGCAGAAGTATAAGTTTTTTGCCTACAATTGGTCGCTTCG
>JAYVDU010000128.1:0-17581 GCA_043749245.1 Bacteroidota bacterium
TCACAAATTGGGGCTTAATTCTTAATCAATTTTTAGTTATCTTTGAAAAAAGGTGTAAACTATAAAATCCTGTTTACACAATTTACTTTACACTCTCATCATTGTAGATGTTTTGGGTTTACCCGGAGTAATGCACTAAGTTTTACATTCAATCTTCTTGAAATAAATTTTGACTGGTGACCTAAATGGTCACCTTTTATATTTTAGATAAGTCCTCCCGGATTGTTCCCGAAGTCCTCCCCTGATAAACTTCGAAAAACCCCCGAAAACCCCGGAATAAATGCAAAAGCATTTTAAACGTTCCACAGTCTCCCCGGAATCATCCCCAATAAATCCCCGATTATTTTCAGAATAAAATATCTGAAATTTTCTTAAAGCATCTATTCAACACTTTTCATAATTGCAAAAAATTGCACTTACATGCACATAGATGCGCATGCGATTACATACATGCTCCTTGCTTTAAAATTTCGCTATCATCTTCAAAATTTCGCTATCGTCTTTAATTTTTTGCGCTTAGATGCGTATTTGGGAAAGTGCCCAAAGCTACTGCTGCACCTTTGTATCGTCAAAAGCAAACGACTCAAAATAGTAATCAATAAAACCTACATAAAATGACAGCAGTTAGAAAAATTAAAACAGTAACACCACATTTAAGAGTAATAAAAGGTGGTAAATCAAATCCAAAAAACAACACCGTTGAAAATACTTGGATTTTTATTCACTCGTCATTATGGAACAATAACGAGTTCTCTAATAAAGAAAAAACTCAGTTTCAAAACCTGATCGCAGATCATTACAACACCTTTAAAAATCCTACAAAAGTTTTTGAAGAGATCATCGAACGTGTGTGTTTAGCAAAACGTTATGTAAACAGAAAACGTGGTCGTTATTTATCAAAACCGATTGATTGGTTAAACATCAATTACCACAAAGGTTTAACAGGAACAGAAGGTTGGTATAAAGAAGTTTGTTTACAACGCATATCAGTTCCGGAATACAACGCAGGAATAACTCTTCTTGCAAAAGCAATTACCAAATACTTGCAAGAGCCAACAATCAAAACGATTGTAACCTATCGCAAAAAATTAATTGCACAAAAACAATTTGACCTTTTGCAAATCTTCAACAACAGTATTATCAATTTTCAAATCAACAACTAATAAAAGAAACCATGCTACAATCAGAAAAAAAATCAATGGAGATAAAACCATACATGCCAAATGAATTGGCGAGATTTTATCAAGTGAGTCATCCAACATTTAATAAATGGATCAAAGGTATTGCCGAGAAGCTTGGCAAACGTAACGGTCAGTACTTTTCAGTAAAGCAAGTAGAGATCATTTTTGAAGAATTAGGAATACCAAAAACCATTTTTTACTAAAAAGAAAACGAAAGGGTTTAAAACATCTGAAAGCAAATCAAAACCTCTTTTCAAACCAAGAAAGCGTCCCAGACAACTGATACACCTTTGTACCGTGATGGATGTGAAACTAATAAAAAAATAAAAAACGATGTCAGAAATTAAACACAGCGGAACAACAGATGGAACAGGAAATATGCTTCTCACCGCAAGCATTCTGTTCGCAAACATAGACTACTCCAGTTTGATGGACTATGCATTAAAAGCACTTATAGGCGGTGCAATTTGGATGGCTTTTAAAGTAGGTGGAGAGTATTTAAGCAACAAGATTAAAAAATAGTAAATGGCGAGCATTAAAAAAATACTGTTAGGATTAGGCATAGGAGGAGGCGCAGTAGCAGGTGGAATGTATCTGTGGAGATTGAATAAGACCTCGGTTAACTTGGAAGTAGTTCCAATGGTTAAGTTGCACAAGTTGGATTTGCAAGGATTGGTGTTGAGAGTAGATGTGCAGTTGAAAAATCCAACTCGTATGAGTTTAAAACTCAAGTTCCCTTTTATCAAATTATTGATTAAGGGAAGCATCATCGGAAGTTCGCAAGCGGTCAATCAAGACATTGCTATTCCTGCATTCGGTGAGGCAAAGTTCGAAGCGATAATGATTCGAGTTCCAATGTTCAGCCTCCTCTCTACTGCTAAAGGTTTGTTGCAAGCGATACAACAAGGAGATATCTTTAAGATTGGTGTAACAACCATGACAACAATTGATCTAGGGATTAAAAAAGTTCCTTATGAAAAAACAGATGAAGTACAATTAATCGGAGCGCAAAATGGAAGCAACTAAAAAAAGGAAAATAAAAAGCGGAGAAGAATTCGAGCATTTATTTCCAAAGCCATTGTTCCTTGATCCAACAATTAAAAAAGGCTCAACGGTATATGATACAGTCCGATTCATTCCGCAAGTAGTGCAAGAAACTTTGTTTCAAACTGCAAAGTTAGCACCACTTCTAAAAGGAAGGAACGTGTACGAAACCTGCAAAAATATTTGGGATTTTGTTTACACCCACATCGCCTACAAAAAAGATGAAGAAGGTAAAGAACAAATCAGAAGTCCTGCAAGGGGCTGGCACGACAGATTTCACGGGATAGATTGCGATTGTTACACGGTGTTTATCAGCAGCATATTGAGCAACTTAAAAATAAAGCACAAACTGCGAATCACAAAATACAGCCAAGATCACTTTCAACATATCTATCCGATAGTGCCAACAACAGGAGGGAATTACATCACGGTCGATTGTGTGGTAGACCGATTCAATTATGAAGAACCATACTCAGAAAAACAAGATACAAAAATGGAATTAGAATATTTAAATGGCGTACCCAGCACAAACAATGTAGATGTGCAAGACCTAATGGGATGGGAAGAGTTAGAAGGTGGTGATCTCGGTAAAATTAAACTCTTCAAAAAAATGAGTCAGCCACCGGGAAGTGAAGGAGACACTTCGAAAAAAGGAAAACTAAAAAGTCTTCTTCATAAAGGTCTTCATATTACTAACAGATTGAACCCTGCAACCACCTTGATCAGACAAGGAGTTTTAATAAGCATGAAACTAAATCTTTTCAAAGTTGCTCAACGACTCAAGTATGCATACCTGAGTGAAGATGATGCAAAGAAAAGAGAAATGGACATGGACATGGACAAATTCCGAAAACTTAAAAAGGTAAAAGAAAAAATAGAAAAGATTTTTTACGATGCCGGTGGTAAACCTGAGAATTTGAAAAAAGCGATTCTGAGAGGAAAAGGAAATTCAAAAGGAAAGCATGATGTAAATGGTCTTGGATACTTACCCGATGATATGAGTGGTATGGATGAGAATACGCCATCAAGTAATTTACTTGGAACGGACATTTATGAAAGCGAAGGATTTGGAGAACTCGGATCGGCAACAGCAGCAGCAGCTTCAATAACAGCAGCAACAGGAATCATCGGAGCGATTGCAGGATTACTAAAAGGAGTCGGAAATATGTTTCATAAGAAATCAAAAGAAGGAAGTGATTTTGAAAACACACAATCGAAAGCAGGAGATGGAACAACAGCAGAAGAAGTTTCTAAAGGTGCAGCCAATATCAAAATCACAAATAGCGATGATGAAGGAAGCAATCAAAAATCATTAATGAAAACAAGCAACACTTCTTCATCTTCTGATAACAGCGATAGTTCGGATGGAAATAAACCACAAGGCTTTTGGGATAAGAATAAAAAATGGATCAAACCCACAGCTATTGGTTTAACAGGATTAGGATTGGTTTTTCTCGGTATAAAAATGATGAACTCAAAACCAATGGCTACTACACCACAATTAAAAGGGTTCAATTCCAAACGAAAGAATAAAAAGAAAGGAGGAGGAAGCAAGAAAAAGCAAGCAGTAGCGTACATGTAAAAAGAATAATTAAAAAATAAAAAAATGGCAAAAAATAAAAACAGTTATCAAAAAGCAGCATTAAAAAAATCGCTTAACGGAGCAGGCGATGGCAGCACCGGAGGGAAAGTGAAAGATGCAGCAACCGAGTTGGGTAAAGATATCGTGGTTGGTGTAATCGGAGGAGGAGTTGCAGGTGCAGCGTTGGGAAGATTGTCTTTCCTTGTTGGAGCTGCAGTTTCAGGAGTGGGACACTTTGCAAAAAGTAGAATCGCATCGGCACTTGGTTTAGGAATGATGGCTTCAGGCACTTATCAAGCAGTATCAGGCATGAACGGAAAGCCTACTGAAGGATTGGATGGAGTTAAGGAAAGATTGCTCGCATTAAAAGACGACATGAAAAAAAGAATTTTCCTTGACAAAGTGTTGAAAGCGAAAGAACCAAAAACCGAAGAGAATGCAACAAACGGACTTGGTCAAGTGCAATACTTCATGTATCCAAACTCCGAGGAATCAATGGGTGAATTAGACATGAGTGTTTTGGATGATATCCATAAAGCAATTCAAAACAACGCAACGAAAGATGTCAACGGACTAAACGGTGAAGAAATGGGAATAGTAGAACCATCAGAAAAAATCTACTAAACAAAAACAGAACATCCATCACACACACAAAAAAAATAAACAAAAGTTAAATCTTAAAAAACAAAAATTATGTTAGACCTATTAGACGGAATAGAACAGTACAACAATGCAGGAGCATTGCTTGGATTAGAAGGCGCAGAAGGAGAAGAATTGTTAGGCGCACTTCGCAGAATGAATCCAATCGCTCGTCAACGCACGATCAACAAATTGGCAAGTCCAGGAGTAATGAGCAGAGGCTCAAGAGCAGAAATGGAAAAACATTTTTCAGAATTACCTACTCACATTAAAAGCGCATTAGGAAAAGGCGAATTACGTTTGGCAGATACCATCGTTTATTCAATCAAACCTGTGAATTCAAAAACCATCAAGTTGTTTGAAACTCAGGATGTGAAAGAAGTTGGTTTGAGAAATATCAGCAATGCAAAATTGCCAAAGAACCAAGCATTATTAGTAAGCGGAATCTTTTTGTTGGCTTCAATTCCTGTGGATGCAACAGCAGATAAAGTAATGGGCTCTAAGTTCATTCAGTTGGAAGATTTCCCTGCGATTGCAAATGGAGAGTTCAGCTTAAAAGCAAACAAAAAAATCATCATCCCTGAAACAAGCATCGCTGCATTCAAAACATCGAACATGCACAACTTGCCATTAGGTTATTACAAATTGGCGAACCCTCGCTTAATTCACGATGACATCTTGGTAGAATTTACAGTTGATTTAGGCTCAATGGAAGGACTTGATCCAAAGACACAATTGTATGTTGGTTTACACGGAACGATTACCACTCCTTAATCATTAACCAAATAGTCGGGAGAGTGATCTCCCGGCTTTTAAAAATCAATACCATGTTAAAAGCAACGAAGAAAAGATTTGACATAAAAATTCTACTGGCGAATTCAATTGTGAGCGACACCTTTGAATTGGACAAGAACATTGTGAAGGTGCATGGTGTGTTGGTTACATCGGACAAGGACGATTTACTTTATTACAGAGGAACTCAAAAGATTGAAATAAACAAAGAAGAGTTCTTTCCTGATAATTACGAAAGCAAACTTTTGATGTCAGGAATAAATGTAGCACCAAAACAACGTTACTATGATTTGGGCGGTGCATCTCCCGGAAATGGAAGAGTTCAAATCACCTACAAAGATTTGGATGATGGCAGAACACGATTTGAACCATACCGAGTGAGTTTATACTTGGACTGCGAAATGGAGGATGCATTATGATGAAAGAGGGAGTGATAATTACCAAGATAAGCATCAAGAGACAAGGTGAACGGAAGCACTTTCAAATAAAGCTTCCAAAGGATACTAAGTTCATTATCGGGATTGAATATGGAGGGAGATTGATTAGCAGGTCGGAGGTAACAAAGTTTGTTGCTGCTCCAAAAGTACCATCGGCAATGCAGTTACCACCAACAGGAACAGTTGATGAGCAATCAAAAACTTTCTTTAAACGAAATCAATTGATTGGAGAGTTGAAGTTGCAAAGTAGTGAAGAATCAAATTGGTTTTATTCTACTGATGTATTTGGAGCAGATGCTAATCTTCAATATGCAGATTTCAGTAATGCAGGTTTCAACGTGAATGATTATACGCACGGCAATAAAAGAAGTGAAGAGATTGTGAAGGTAGATGCCGAGTCAACAATTATACAAGGATGGTATTTGGATGCGCTTGGTAAAACTCTAAAGGTGGATATCAATTACGAAGTGACAATTTATGTATGGATTAATGTGGAGGAATAGAAAATGACAATAAATTTCGCCTTAGAATACATCCCACGCAGGATGCACGAATTAGGATACAAAGCAGATTACTTTATCCGATTCCGACACTTAGTGTTACAGCCCAATGAAGAACGAACCATTGATGCATTCAATCAGTTTTATTACCTCATTGAAGAAGTAGAAAATGTGAGAGTGGATAGTGAAACAGGAATCTTCGACTTGAGTGAAAGCACAACCAATGAAATGCAATACGAACACCAAAGTAAAATACATATCACGAATTACTTATCCGGTATTAATCACTTGCGATTTATCCAAGTAATACCAAAACACAAAAATAAAAACATTAAAAAATAAAAAAATGCAACAAACAAATCCATACAATGATGTGAAGTTGTCACAATTTAAAATGTGGCTTCACGACATGGTCGAGAAAGGCGAAGGAAAATTTATTGAGGTGTACGTTGACGATGTAAAAGTTGTACCACGCACCAGTAAAATAGAATCCCTTGACGATCATAAAGTGTATCTCGATGATACAACAGAAACAGTAAAAGTGTTTATCTACAACACCGAGAACTCAAACCGTTATACACAGTTCACATTTGTTCTCGAAATGAAAAAACCAGTTGAACATCCGACACAAGCGCAAACACCACAAGTGATGGGCTTGTCAGGAATTGAATTGGAAAATAAAATCACCGAGCGATTGACCCAAGCCTTGACGCAGGAGAGAGAACGTTGGCAAACTGAATTAATGAAACGTGATTTTGAAACCTGCAAAAAAGATCTTACAGATGCAGAAGACTACATTGAAGATTTAGAAAAACAATTGAGCACTTACAAAAGCAAAAAAATGCAATGGGGTGATGTTAACCTTGGCGACGTAGCATCTGTAATTGTAGAAGGAATGGTAAAACGCAATCCACATTGGGTTGCCAAACTACCCGGTGGAGATGCGCTTGCAGGATTGATTGCACAGGAAGCAACAGAAAATGGCACAGCAGAAGTGATTGAAAATGAAGTAGTGCTTAAAAAGAAAACTCCTATTGAAGATGGAATGTCAGAAGAGACGAAAGCGCAGCTTGGATTCTTAAAACAATTAGAATCGCATTTTAATCAGGAGCAACTTGATAAAGTCATGCTCATCCTGCAATCTTTTGTTGAAGAGCCAAAGAACATCGAAACAGTATTTGAATTATTAGAAATCAAAAAGTAAAATGAAAAAGTATAGTTATGAAATAACCGTTGAAGCGACTACTGAAGCAGAAGCCGATTCAAAAATGAAAGCGTTAACCACGATTGCAAAAAAGCTGAACAATAAGGAATTAGTGAAGCTTGCCGACATCGTGCAAAACGATCCAATAAAAACTGCATTAGCAAAAAAAGCATTAGGAGTTTAAGATGAAAAAGGATACCATCAATAATGATTTAACCCTGAAGGAGAAACTTCTCTATTCCATTATCGGAATTGGGATTGTGGGTGGTGGTGTTTTCTTTGGGAGAAAACTTGTTTTAAAAGGAGTCGCTAATCGTGAAGAGAAAAAATCTTTTGATGATGGTACACCCGCAACCTTCGCCAAACAAATAAAGATGGCATTTGAGAATGATGGTTGGTGGGGAACGGATACCGCAAAATTAAGAAGCACGTTACAAGAGATTCCAAGTAAACAAGTTTTTCTCAAAGTCCAGGAGTCCTATAAAAAACTCTACAACTCAAACATGATTACTGATATGAGTGATGAGTTGCAAAGTACCGAGTACAATGAAATGCTTCAAATCATCGCACAGAAAGCCGATAAAACAGGCGGTAAGCCTGTGAGTGTGACAATAAGCTATGATGGATGGGCAAAGCGATTAAAATCAGCCTTTGATAAAGAATACGGTTTTATACCGGGGACAGATGAACCTGCAATCAAAGCAGTTTTTAACGAGATGCCAACTCAAAAAGCATTTGTCATGACAGGGATTGTTTACAACAAATTATACGGATCAAACATGATGACAGATTTGAAGGGCGAGTTGGAACTATGGGAATACAGTGACTACATGAAAATAATACTATCAAAACCAAAAGGGTAATGGAAAACAAAACACACAATAAAAGAAAAATGATCTTGATTGGACTGGGAGTATTAGGAACTGGAGTCGCAGGTTTCTTGGGATGGAACTATTTGAAGAACAAGAAAAAAGCGAATCAGGAAGAAGACACGACCTCCGTTAAAGACTCAACAAACGCAATAACAGCACCTTCAAGAAATGATGATTTTCCATTAAAGACAGGAAGTAAAGGAAAGCGGGTAACACAATTGCAAAATGCTTTAATAAAAAAATATGGTGCAAGCATACTTCCAAAATATGGAGTGGATGGAATGTTCGGGAAAGAATTGGAAGCAGCTTTAGTGAGGGCTAAGATGCCGACATCGATTAACGAAACTAACTACACCAAATTAGTAGGAAGCGGATTAACCGGATTAATAAAACAAGGAGAGGAGATCGTTACGATTAGCGAAAGTGAAATTATTAAAACCAAAAACAATTACCCACTCATTGCTCCAAAGCATACCGTGCTTGGTAAAAAAGAATTCACCGATGAAGGTTGGGTTTACTTCACTCCTAAAAACAGCACAGAACTCTTCAAGGTGAAGAAAGAGCAAGTAAAATCTTTTAACGAATTTAAAAATGAAAAATCTTAGAAACATAAAATACATCGTGGTGCATTGCACCGCAACACCTCCAACAACTACTATTGAATCTATCAGACGTTATTGGAAAGAAGAGCGTGGTTGGGGTGATACACCGGGCTATCATTATTTAATCCAAAGACAAGGAACTTTAATTCAGTTGTTAGATGAAAGTAAAAACAGCAATGGAGTTTATGCACACAATTCAAATTGTATTAGCCTTGCCTACATAGGTGGTATAGATAAAGATGGCAAACCACAAGACAACAGAAGTGATGCACAAAAACATTCCATGTTTGATTTGATTATTTCTCTTACCGAGAAATATCCGCAGGCAGAAGTGTTGGGACATCGTGACTTTCCCGATGTGCATAAAGCTTGCCCCTGCTTCGATGTAAAAAAATGGCTAAGTGAGTATGAACCCGATTTAGGAAACACTGAATAATGGTACTGTCGAAGATCAAAGGAATTTTGCGAAGCAAAGGATATGAACTCTACACAAAACCAAACGAACTAAATATAGTCGGGATCAGGTCAGCAAGTACAGTCCCCAACAAGTTTGATGATGAGATTCATGTCTTTTACAAAGTTACTCCCTTAAATTGGCATTACCATGTTTACAAGGTCACGACAGATCCGGGTACTTTTTGGTTGCGTAATCCAATGCAAGCTCAAGGCACAGCCATCTTAGCTCAAGGACAATATAAGGATGCGTATAGAATCGGTTTGCATCAAGGAAAGTACAAAGCGTTAGTTGAAGCAAAACCACTAACAGTAATTAGAGATTACGACAGAGATGCAAAACTTGATTTTAGAAATGGCACAAAGAGCAAGGGAATGTTTGGGATTAATATCCACCGTGCAAGTTTGAATGGGATTACAAAGCAAGTAGATAAATACTCAGCTGGATGTCAAGTCTTCGCCAACATCAATGAATTTAATGAGTTCATGGGGTTATGCGAAAAGCACAGGAGTTTACACGGTAACAGTTTTACTTATACGCTGATTGATTTCAGAGCGGTGAAAAGAATAACTCTAAAACGATGGGCAATCGGATCGGTGTCGATAGCATTAGGCTTAACTGCCTTGTGGGGAATTCTAAAACATAAAAAGAAAATGAAAAAATGAAAAATCAATTGATAACAGCTTTAGCACAATTGCTAAAAGACAAAAACGGAAACCATAGCCTGAGAGAAGTTGCCACGGCACTCTTTGTATTGGTGCTGCTTGTGAGTTGGATCGCAGCGCAGTTCTTTGGAAAGCAAATGCCGGAGTATATGTTCTATGCCTTCGTGAGTTTAGTTGGAGCAGGCTGCTTCGGATACTCGATTGAGAAAAAAACAAATGTTGAATCTAAAAACTAATAAAAAATGAAACAAATAATTTCTGCCTTTATTATAGGCATAGTGGTCTGCTTCATTGCAGTAAAAAGCTGTAATGACAAACCGCATCAGGTAAACATTGCTGAAATAAAAAAGCACATTCAATTTGAAAGCAATCAAATTGATAGCTCGCATAAAAAATATCAGCAACAAATAAAACAGTATGAATTTAAAACCGATTCCTTATTAAAGCAAAACAAGGATTTATCTTTTAGGCTGAACAACGCTCGAACATTACTCAAGCAACAGCAAACAAAAATTGTATCGATAATTCCTTGCGATACTTTGAAACAGGAAGTGTTGGTCTTGAATGGGTTGATAAACAATGCAGACTCAATGTGTCTAGAGAGCATCAATAACTTAAATCAATCCATTGCGATCCGGGACACTCAGATAACATTCTGCAATCGTAACTATCAATCCCTATTTGATTTGCAAAGAGAAAATCGGATTCGGGAGCAACAGTTAACCGATGAACTGAAAGTTGCTTATAAGCAGAATAAGAGAAAACGGTTTGAAAGTAAAGCACTGTCCTGTGGGCTTATGATTATGATAGGAATTACAACAACATTATTTATTAAATCACAAAAATGATAAAAGAAAAAACCATCGTTTCCACCGTAACGTTAGCAAGCTCTCTAATTATGTATTTCTATGCAAAGAGCGCAGAGAAAGATGCTGTACCCTATGTGATGATGGGTGGATTTATGGGGGCAGTTATCGGAGAAAGTATCGTCGAATATCTAAACAAAAATAAAAAATAAAAAATATGACAACAATTGAGAATAATGGTGCGAGTTTAAAAATCACCGAAGATGGCGCATCTCGCTTTGTATTAAAATATCAAATCCGTGAAGTGGAAATCGTAAGAGATACCATCATCAAAATTGATATCGGACAGGGAGCATTGAACAACATATTTGTTGATCAAGCAAACGTAACAGTTCCTGTATCAGCAACTGTGGAAGCCTTAAGAGATTTAATCATGGGGATGCTACAAGGAAATGTGGCAGGAAGTGCAACTGAAGCCAAACAAACCGAAGGGATAAGTGAGATCAAAACTCTTCAGGCAGCTGTAGGCAATCTACAAGCCAAAGTAAACTCCTTGGATGATAAAACATTCTATCAGCCTTCACTAGTTGATGAGAGCAATCCAAATGCTGTGTACAATGGTTTTGCATTACCGGGAGCAAAAGTGGATGTTGCTGCTTGGGCAATTCAAAAAGTAACCAAAGTAAAAGGTGTCTTGACTTACCAATGGGCGGTAGGAAATAAAAACTTTGATAAAGTTTGGAACAACAGAACCGCATTAATTTATAGCTAAAACCAAAGAGCCTCTTTCGGGAGGCTCTTTATTCTTTTTAAAATGAAAACACCAATAACATATTACGGAGGGAAACAAACCCTGTTAAAATACCTACTCCCTTTGATTCCGCAGCATACATTATACTGCGAACCATTCTTTGGTGGTGGTGCTGTGTTTTTCGCAAAACCGAAATCGGATGTAGAAGTTATTAATGACATCAATGGTGAAGTCATTAATTTTTTTAAAGTTATTAAAACGAAGTTCCCTGAACTTCAAAAAGAAATTCAATCAACCTTACACAGTCGTGAACTTTATAAAAGAGCAATGGAAATTTATAATAACCCAAAACGTTATTCAGATGTGAAAAGAGCGTGGGCATTATGGACAGCAACCAATCAAGGCTTCGCTGGAATGATAGGCTCATGGGGATTTGGAAAGGATGATTCAAAAGAAGCAGCACTCGCAAACAAACGAGATGCTTTTACAAAAGAATATGAAGATCGACTTACAAGAGTTCAAGTCGAAAATAATAGTGCAATAAAAGTAATAAACAGATGCGATGACAAAGAAACATTTATCTATGCAGACCCTCCGTACATTGGTTCGGATCAAGGTCATTATAAAGGTTATACGGAAAACGATTACCGAGAACTACTCAACACGCTTTCCAAGGTAAAAGGAAAGTTTTTGTTGAGTTCTTATCCTTCAACAATTCTAACATCTTACATTAATAAATACAAATGGAAAGTTCAGAAGGTTACTAAAAGCGTTGCAGTTACAAAACACACCGATAAAATTAAAACGGAAATGATCGTCATGAATTACGATTCATCTAAAATAAAACCTTTTATCCATTCACTAAACACGAAGGACAGCAAGGAGCTACAAATTATTTCTAAACAATTAAATCAATTAAGATTAGCAGCATGAGAACAACAACAAAAAACTATTTTAAGGCAGTAAGCGAAGTTGGATTTGATAATCTACCGGAAGTGCTTAAAAAATCTCACTTGCTAATTGAAGATAGAACGAATAAGGGATCGGACTGGGGCATTTATGAAAATGATGCTGAAGTAAAACGTGTATTTGATTTATCCTTTGAAAAATTAGATGAGTTCATTGATAAAAACGAAGATCTATCTGGAACAGAAAATACCGATACAAAAGAAACAATGAAACAGGAATCAACATTGACGGAAAAGTTCGTTAAGCGATTTTTATTACTAAATGGCAAAACACTTCAGAAAAAAGAAATTGAGGGATTTCTAAATGATGTGCAAACTGCTATTAAAGAAAAAGAAATCACGAAGGACTCAGTCTTGTCAAAAGAGGTTCTATTGATTCAAAGTAAACTTTTGACAACAGTCAATAATATGGGCAGGAGCATCAAGGTTGAATTAGCTGCCGACACAAAGAGGAAGCTGCAATTGGCTTTAAATAAGTTGAAAGCGAAACCTGCACCAAGCAAGCCAAAGAAGAACAATTTAAATGGTGTTGAAGAAATCCAAGAAGTGAAGCCGAAGCAAAATTTAATGAACAGTATTGATTTTGTAAATCTTCATTTTAATTCAATTGGCTTTTCCGGTAAATGGTTAAATCTTATTGGTGATCCCAGTCCGGGATTTACTGCAATGGTTTTTGGAAGACCTAAAATGGGTAAGTCTTATTTATGTGTTGACTTTGCAGGATACTTGGCTCGCAATCATGGGACAGTTCTTTACGTTGCTAATGAAGAGAAGTTAGACGCTACTCTTCAAATGAAACTCAACGACACAGATGTAAAGCATGAGAATTTATTTGTGAGTGATTACCTGCCTGAAGATTTAAGCATGTATCAATTCATCATTTTAGATAGCGTGAATAAACTTGGACTGAATCCGAAAGATTTGGAGAACCTTAAAAAGAACAATCCCGGTAAATCATTCCTTTTTATTTTTCAAACAACAAAAGATGGAAAATTCAAAGGAGCGAATTCTTATCAGCACGATGTGGATGTAGTTATTGAGATTCCCGAAAAAGGAAAGGCGACTCAGTTCGGCAGATTCAATGCCGGTGGCGAGATGAATATTTTTGAAGATACTCCGAATGAATTATCAGGAGTAAAGAAATCTATTAAACCAATAAGAAAAATTGAAATTGAAACAGAACTTGGTTTACCACTTGAAGAATTAGCCATTGAATTTCTCAACAAAAAAGAACCGAGAGAAAAGATTGTTGAAATTCTCGACCACGATGCAGAGAGTATTTATGCTAAACTAATCAAGATGCTTACTGCAAATATAAAAGGTGAAGGTGCAAGGGTTGAAATAAAAGAGGTTGAGTTTACTGAAATGGACAGCGACAACCTTAATCATGGAGCAGCTTATTTCAAAGTTAAATTGGAAGGCTCAAAAAAAGAACTTGAGAAAATTGCAGGAGACGATATGTATTTCGTTTACGATTGGGAAGATGGAGTTGCAGGTGTGAGAAAGAGCAGAAAGAACTTGGAAGTGTCGAAAAAAGTATCGAACGTAGCTACTATGGAAAAGAAATCGAATAAACCGGAGGACTGGACTGAGCCAGCGCATTTTAACTCTTCTGATAAGCGTGATTTAAAATTGGTAAAGAAATATTACGATGAAGGTAATTTCAAACAAGCCATGAATTATGCTTCAAGATTAGAAACAATAGTTCGTGAAGAAATTCCACCACAAGTGTGGCAAGATATCGGTGGCGAATTAACTCCGAAAGGAAAGGAACGGCTAATGTCCAAGGATTATGAAAGCCGTGCAGACGATATTAATCCACGATTTATTTTTAGCACTACAGCGACCGCATTACTTGTGGAGGCTCTGAGGGGAGACTTCGATTTAAAGCAGCTTATAAGGCGAGAATTAGCCAATCGTGGGCTAAATACAGAGGGTAATTGGGTTGGCTTTGATAAAGCTGCCCAAATCCATAAGATTAAGAAATAGGGGCTTAAATCAAGCCAATAAGTAAGCGGAGTAATTCTCCGCTTTTGCTCGTTCTTTGATTTATTGAAAAGGAAAATGGCTTTACAATTTAGTAGATTTGTTTATTCGAATTGTTTACCCTCCTAATCAAATCTTACAAACATTAAGAAATATGATGGAAATTTGTAATTATATTTTGTTATCGGCAAGGGGAGACGACGATCGCTTCAGCCACAAAATTCAGACAAGAAAATGGATAAAATTAAGCTAAACGACATATTAAGATTTGAAAATCTTGATAATGTAAAGATTCGTTTCAATTTACAGTTTGGGAAGAATTGGAATCCTATCGAAATATTCAAAAATGGCGACACAACTACAATGCTTGAAGGTCACTATCATAACTACAATAAAAAAAAGGAATACAAAGTAGGACAAATAACTGTTGGGCTTATCCGAATAAAAAAGAATGAAGATACTTTTTTGCTATTTCATATCGGAAAAGTTACCAAAGACTTGAATAAATTTAATGGCATTGGCTATGCCTTTGAAGATTTACCTGAATATAAAAAATATGTTGGACGATTAATCGTGGAATTTAAGAATAAGGTACAGACTGTGAATCGCACAGCCAAATCAGTAATTAACGATTGTTTCGTATCTCAAATACTACCAGACACTTTTGACAATGACTTGTTTCCCGGTTATGACAAGGTAAGTATCTCATGGGACGAGTTAAAAAGGGTCATCGAAAAAGATAACTGGAAAACGGCACTTCAAAATCAGAAAGGTGTTTATCTAATGACTGACATTTCTAACGGAAAGAAATATGTTGGTTCAGCGTATGGTGAACATATGATTTTGGGACGTTGGAGGGCATATGTAAAGAGTGGACACGGCGGTAATGTTGGACTAAAAACATTGACATTTGACCACATCAAAAAAAATTTCACATACTCAATACTTGACATTTATAAATCGACTACCAACGACCAAATAATAATTGAAAGGGAAAATTGGTGGAAAGAAATTTTACAAAGCAGAAAATTTGGCTATAATGAAAATTAGTGACATTACAAGTGGACAATGAACCACAGCCCATAGCAGCGGCTAAATTATAGTCTCCGTTAGCAAGTGACCGTACAAATCCCAAATTCGAGCAAAGTCCCTTGTATCTTCAAGGATTTCGTTCATATTTGGTCTGGAAGGGGGGGTACTTAACCGGAAAACCCCTGATAAAGCCTTATTTATCAGGGGTTTTTGGTTCGATAAAGAATCATCAAAATACAAAACAGTTCGTTTTCAAGTAGTTATTTGTTCGAGTTCTGTAGGGTTTTGTTCCTTAAGATTATATTTGTTTGAATAATTGAAGTAAATTCGACAATGTTTTCTCCTCTAAGAAATATTATAGAAAAATTTATAAAACTATCTGATCAGGATTGGGATTTAATTACACCTCATTTAGAAATTAGAAAACTAAAAAAGCACGACTTACTATCTGAAATTGGAAAAGTTGCCAATGAAGTTGGTTTTGTTTTAGAAGGAATGCTGAGGCATTATTATCTAAAGGATGGTGAAGAAAAAACAACTTATTTTTATTTCGAGAATCATTTCGTTACCTCATATATTAGTTGCATTACAAATCAACCTTCACAACTCTCTATTGAAGCATTGAGCGATTGTGAGTTAATTGTATTTCCATATACCATTCTTAAAGACCTATTTCAAAAAAATAAAACTTGGCAAAAATTCGGTCGCTTAATTGCTGAGTATATTGCAATTGGTTTAGAAGAAAGAATGGTGGGTTTGCTAATGCTTAGTCCAGAAGAAAGATACCTTGAATTAATCAAGGGAAATAAAATTAAAATTATTGAAAGAGTACCTCAACACTATATTGCCAATTATCTAGGCATTACCCCGGTGAGTATGAGTAGAATTCGTAACCGGGTGGTAAAAAAGTAGATTCCATTTTTCTTATCTTATGTTATCTTTTTAGGGCTTTGCTTTAACGCAACTTTGTATCATGAAAATTACAAATATGAAACTAAAGTTAAATCTGCTCTTTGTCTTTTTAATAACAACGGCAATTGAAGCGCAAAACCAAAAAAACATGAAAACAACAAACGATTCAATTACAAAAGGCCAAGTGATCAAAAAAGGAAAACTTGTTTATTCAGAAATCATCATTAATGCATCCCCAGAAAGAGTATGGAAGGAATTTACTGATTTTGAAAGTTACGCTTCATGGAACCCCTTTATTAAGTCACTCAAAGGGATACTAGTTGTAGGAGGCAAAATAGAAGTTTTGCTTACACCTCCGGGTAAACGGGGAATGATTTTTAAACCAACTATTCTAGCATTCGATTCGGCTTATCAATTAAGATGGATTGGTAAATTGCTCGTTAAAGGTATATTTGACGGAGAACACACTTTTTTAATAGAAGATAATAAAGACGGAACGACAACTTTTATTCAGTTTGAGAGATTTAAGGGTATTTTAATTCCCTTTATGAAGAAAATGTTGGATGGAAACACTTTAAACGGTTTCAATCAGATGAATGAAGCTCTCAAGGTTAGGTGTGAAATGCAGATTCAATAATCATCATTTTACAGAATCAATCTTTGTGGATTCGCTTAATAAATATCCGTACAAGTCCCAAATTCGAGCAAGATCCCTTGTATCTTCAAAGATGTCGTTCATATTTGGTCTGGAAGAACCACTATCAAAAAGGTTAAGAATGTCATTAATGTATAATTCGGATTTAGAATACATGGCAGGCTTAAAATATATCGTAGCAAAAAAATTTCCATCTCTGCTCATTATGATTCTGATATGGGTTTAGGAGGAGGCTTCACCTTCACTTATTAACATTCACTTATAGCTATTTCTATTTCTTAACTCAAATCAACGAGATTGGGCCTCTTGTTGTGGAACTTTGCCCTATAAATTAATCATTGTGGGTATCCGCTTGACACACATTAAATAATGCCTATTTTAGTAGGATGTTATATCCAAAAAATCAGATAGAGTTTGAATCATTATTTAATAACGACGCCAAATGTTTGAAGTATTTAGAAGATTTAAAGTATGAAAATGGATATACTTGTGAATATTG
>JAYVDU010000129.1:0-1749 GCA_043749245.1 Bacteroidota bacterium
AATACTTTATTTGAAAAACAGCTTTTTCAATCGAACGATATCGTTTCTGACTTTTCAATTCTAATTGAGAACATCAAGAACATTAATCCTCAGTTACAAGTTTTATTGACTGTTTCGCCAGTTAAACATTTGCGGGATGGCGTTATCGAAAACTCATTGAGTAAGGCCATTTTAATTCAAGCCGTTCATCAATTAGTAAGTAAACATACACGGTGTTCTTATTTTCCTGCTTATGAATTAGTGGCCGAAGATTTACGCGATTACCGCTTTTATCAAGCAGATATGGCACATCCTAATCAGCAAGCTGTAGATTATGTGTGGCAAAAATTTGAGCAGACTTACTTTTCTAACGATACAAAATTAATTAATGAAAAGTTAGTTGACATTTATTTAGCGATGCATCATAAACCATTCAACATGGATGGCGACGCTTTTTTGCAATTTAAAAAAACATATTACAAAAAGTGCGAAGCTCTGAAACAACAGTATTCATGGCTTAATATGGAGGTTGAATTAAATTATTTTAAAACAGATTAATGCTGTTTTTGAACTCAGAATAACGAGAGATATTGATTACACAGAGCTCTTTTATCAAACTCTGTAAACTCTTTTTCGCTGTGTTAAGAATACGATAAATACCTTTATAAAAACGAAATAGCCACTTTCAAAAAGTTTGTTGTAAACAATTGCGAAGCACTTAACGAAACAAATAAAAAATAATAAAAAGACAGAGTTAAACACCAATGAAGATAAAGCGTATACCACATGACAACTAAAAAATCAATAAATATCTACATATGAAACACATCAAACATATATTTTTTGATTTAGATAATACCTTATGGAATTTTGAAAAAAATTCACGCGAAGCCTTATTGCATTTATTTACAGAGTCTGATATTTCTAAATTATGTAATGTTTCTTTTGAAAGTTTTATAAAAACCTACGAAAACATCAATCACCATTTATGGCATCAATACAGCCTAAAACAGGTAGTTAAAGAGGAATTGCGTTACCAGCGATTTTACCAAACCTTTAAGCATTATCATTATGATAACATTGAGCTTGCCAAACAATGGGCTGATGAATATTTAACGATCTCTCCATACAAAACTCATTTAATAGAAGGGGCTATCGAAACCTTAAATTACCTGCAACATAAATATACTCTGCATTTAATTACCAATGGCTTTAAAGAAGTACAGCATATTAAATTAGATTGCTGCGGATTAAAACCGTTTTTTAATCATTTGATTATTTCCGAAGATCATGGCTACAACAAACCCGACATTAAATTATTTCAAATAGCTGAAAACCTTGCTAATACTAATAAAAACGAATGCGTGATGATTGGCGACAATTATGAAGCAGATATTATTGGGGCACTCAACGCAGGCTGGGATGCCATTTATTTATCATCAAGTGCAATTGAAAATCCAATTGAAAAATTAACGCACATTGAAAAACTCATTGAGTTGAAAGATATATTTTAAAAATATTCACGCTCATTAATCGAAGCAAAAAAACGTATTTATACCAAATAGGTTTTATATATAGTCTATTTTGAACAACATAGATTCATAGGAAACATAGGTTAAATAAGCATTCTATGTGAACTATGTGGTTTGAACCATTTATTTATTATGAATGGTATCAATAGCGTCCGAGATAATTAAAAAAGGTAAAATAAATGAGCTATACCCGTTTATTTTAGGCAACTAATTTTAATTTCGGAATTGTAAGCCCCCC
>JAYVDU010000130.1:0-1748 GCA_043749245.1 Bacteroidota bacterium
CACCATTGTGTCTCTGCAGTTCAATGCGTCCTTTACTACTAGCGTATATGAGCCCGCAGTTAACCCCGTTGCAAGCGCTAAATCATTGAAAGGCCCTAAGCCATTATTGCTCCAATCAATTAAAACTGGCGCCGAACCTCCTAAAATAAAACCTTCAGCAGTACCATTGGTTCCACCTGGACAAATGACACTCCCATTTACATTCTGAATAAATAAAGGGTAGAAACTACCTGTAGAAATTATAATACTAAGTGTAATTTGATACGTTTGTGGGCGTCCACCATCCGCTGAAGTTGAGGTATATTGCACTGTTTGTGTTGTACTGGTAACATTACTTGTTAAGGCAACTGTTGTTGTATTTACAGTAGTTATACCATTGGCAATAGGAGTTGTAGAAGGATAAGACGTATCGTCATTTTCATAGCCTCTCCAAACCAATGTTAATGCAGTTGGAATATCTCGGTGGCAATTATAGCTGTGATCAAAAAACACTCCTGTAGTTGGCGAAAATACTGCTAATCCCGGTGTATTTGTAAATATAGTATAAGGCCCATTATTTTCGTTAAGATAGGCCATATTACACATACCTATACTTCCTGCAACAGGCGCATTATTAGCAAATGCAGCTATTGAATTATCAGTGGCTTTAAATTCAAATAAAAAGTCGCTATTGTCATTTATGCCAGGGTCGCAATCAAAGGTGTTTAACACACTAATGCTTTCAACCTTCACTTTAATGTTAAGTTGCGAAAATACATGAGTGGTGTTAAATAAAATAATAGTGAAAACTAACGTGTAAAATTTATTCATTATAAAAGTTGTTATTTGAATGACTAAATTACAAAAAGCTATGTAATCAAAAACTATTATTTTTAATTTATACCAACTAATTTATAACTTCAGTTGGTGTAAATGTACAATAACGCATTTTTAGATAGTTCTTATAAAAAAACGCCCCTTGATTAATTATCAAAGGGCGTCATAATAATTTAAAACTTATTTTTTATTCTTTGATAATACGTTTTATAACCTGGTGCGAATCCGTTACTATTCTTAAAGAATACATACCTTTTGATAAATCAGTAATTAAAAGTGTTGAAATCATATCAACTACTTTTTGACTTATTACCAATTTGCCAATAGCATCATACAACTCTATCGTAGTATTATCTAATGACAATGTATTTAAGTTTACATATATCGCATCTTTTGCAGGGTTAGGGTAAATAGATATTGCTGATGCATTAAAGGCTTCTGCGATACCTGTGCATAAGCCTACTGATGCTGGTTGACTTGCCGAACTACTACAATTATTTGCATCTGTATAATAGTAAATAATAGTAAACGTTCCTGCTCCTGAAACAGCTGGATTAAAAGTAGAACCACTAACGCCTGGCCCTGTATAAGTACCATTAGATGGGCTTCCCATTAACATCACTGGAGAACTATTTACACACAACTGACTGATAGGGGCTAAAGAAACAACAGGTAGAGGATTAACTGTAATAGTAGCTGTTTGTGATGCTCCATTTGAACATCCTGTTAAATTGCCACTAACGGTATATACAGTTGTTCCTGTTGGATTAACAGAAATAGCTGATGTATTTGCCCCTGTACTCCAAGTATATGAGTTAACACCACTTGCCGATAAAGTTGCATTTGAACCAGCACATATAGTAGAGGAGTTAACTGTAATAACAGGGGCGCTTCCTAATACTATAGATCCAGTTGCAGAATTGCTACAACCA
>JAYVDU010000131.1:0-6081 GCA_043749245.1 Bacteroidota bacterium
TTCCTTTCCATTAAAACCGTAACGATACAATGAGGATGTATAACTCCTACTGTCTATCGCCATGCCAAAAGGAAAATAATCGGTCGCAGAAATAACCACCGCATTGTAACCTAATTTAACGTTCGTTGCGCTTAAACTGTCCGTCTTTCTATCATTAATAACGGCTAAAATATTACCAAGGTGGTTTGTCAATTCATAGTTTCTCTTCCCTTCATACAGTTTGGATATTACTTGCAAACCTTTGTTTACCAAAGTATCAGCACGGTAAAGTCCCAAGCGGCTTGAACCAAAAATATACTGCTCGCGCCACGTGACAGAGTCGTTGTGTCGCGTGTAAACGCCCATCGTGTTTCCTTGCGCATCGCGGATGTAATAAGTGCGCGTTGTATCACCCGCCAAAACCACTCTTTTAAGCACTCTTTGCTGTATAGCGTTATAACCAAACGATAGGTTCGCGCCACCAGCTTTTGTATTGGTTAATATTTTTCCGTACGGCGACCAAGAAACAGACATTAATTGCGAGTTATCTGCCACCATATTACCGCTCTTATCATAAATATAATTGTTTGGGCTTTGGTTGTCAATGTCCGTTGTCGAAACATTATTTGCAACATTGTCCGTAATATACTGAAGCTGATTAGTGCCTGTGTTGTATTTATAATTCAAACTATCTTGTGTGATGCTCCATTCTTCATAATACCAAGTTACCACAACCTGCGCCTGCGCCTTTGCCCAAAAACTGCTCCCCGCCATTAAAACCCATAAAAACAATTTTTTCATTGTTGGGTGTTTTAAAAACTATTTTTAACAATTATATTTTTGCAGCTTTTCGTCCGAAATTTGGGGAGCAGCTCAGTATTTTCTATTTCATAATTTTTATGAAATCTTCATCACTTAAGCCATAATCAAATCGTTCACTTCTTGTTAAAAGTAATCGGTTTAATTTTGGATTTTTTGAAGAATAAACTATCAGATAATATTTACTATCTATTCTATTACAATTACTAAAATCCTGTGAAGAAGATGAAGAAACTATTTTTTTGCCATCAACCCAGAATTCATACTTCAAATCAATTCTTATTGGTCTAATAGCTGAACTACAGTCAGTAATAAAGCCTTTGGCAAAGGCTTTATTTGCCATTACCTCATTTGTTCTTTTACAACGATCAATAAAAATAAAGCTTCCGAACAATATTAGGAAAAGAACAAAATAAAACCCGATTTTGTCATCAAATAAACTTTTGAAGTTTTTAAACACCTCTAATGGTTTATTTTTTAGGTTCTGTATCATTACTAATTTTCTTTGAAGTGTTTGTACTCTGAACGTTTGTGTTAAAATTAGAATATAAGTTTAAAAATGGAGCAACAATCTCTTTAGAATGTCCTGTTAATCTTGGATCAAATTTGAGACCTTCCATTGTTGCTCCAGTATACATATTTCCTAAAGAACCATACAAAATTGAAGTGCTTGCTTTAACGGTATTTCCAAATACTGAATTTTCTTCAAACTTTTTCATTCCTTCTCCACTTGTAGCATCATTAAAGTTTAAACTAAAAAGGCTGCTTCCAATTGCGCTTGTGGTAGGATGAGAGAAAATAAATTGAGAGGCGGGGCTCAATACGTTTATGTCTCCTAATTTATCGGAAAATGTTTTTTTATCACTAAAATAAACTTGCGTTCCAGCATCAGCAAGTGCTGATGTTCCTTTTACAGCTAGTTGTGATGCGGTTATTCCTCTGAAGCCCGTTGCAAGCCACGCAGTACCAGTTACTTCAGAATAAACACCACCACTATACAACGTTATCCCGATATTAATTGTATTTGTAGTAATTGCTTCTACCTTTAAGCCAAATTCTCCTGTACCTTGGCATACGCTTTTGTATGCCTCTTTTTGATCGTAATATCCATTTGGAATATATGGCGAATAACTTTTACCATCCCAATATTCAAAAGTTTTATCCCCGTATGTTGTGGCTGTCGCAGAAACTCGAATGTACCAGTACATATCCGCAGATGCTTTAATTGCAAAGTAATTATGCCCTGTCTTATGATAGTCGCCATAATTTGCTAAAACATCAGGGGTTTCATATTGGTTATCTTTTACTTTTTGAAGTGGTTCTGCACCATCTAAGTCAATTGCCATTATTGGATTATCGCCTGCAAAAATATACGGTGAATAAAAAGGATATTTCTTGGTCAGAGGGTCAATACTCAAAAAATGCGGGTTTTTACCGTCATACATCCGCATTCCGTAATCTTGATAACCTGTTTCGGAATCGTTTTCTTTATCGTTAAAACCGTACCTATAAGTTTTTGCAGAATAAGAACGGCTGTCTATCGCCATGCCAAAAGGAAAATAATCTGTCGCACTTATAACCACAGCGTTGTAACCCACTTTTGTTGTGCCGCTTAAACTGTCTGTTTTCCTGTCATTAATAACCGCCAACACATTACCGAGATGATTGGTTAGTTCGTAGTTTCTCTTCCCCTCGTACAACTTGCTTATTGTTTGCAAGCCCTTATTAACAAGCGTATCCGCTCTATACAAACCAAGCCTGCTACTTCCAAAAATATACTGCTCGCGCCACGTAACTGAATCATTATGTCGGGTGTAAACGCCCATTGTGTTGCCTTGCGCATCGCGTATGTAGTACGTGCGCGTGGTGTCGTCATTTTGTGAAACTCTTTTTATGACGCGCTGCTGCATGGCATTGTAACCAAATTGCAAGTTCGCACCACCCGCTTTGTTCGTTTGGAGTATTTTTCCATACGGCGACCAAGACACAGACATTGATTGAGAGTTGTCGGCTACCATGTTGCCGCTCTTATCATAAATATAGTTGTTCGGGTTTTGATTGTCGATGTCCGTTGTAGAGACCGTTGCTAAAACATTATCAGTAATGTATTGCAGTTGGTTAGTGCCGGTGTTGTATTTATAATTTAGGCTATCCTGCGTGATGCTCCATTCTTGATAATACCATGCCACCACAACCTGCGCCTGCGCATTTGCCCAAAAACTACTTCCCGCCATTAAAACTCCTAAAAACAATTTTTTCATTGTTGGGTGTTTTAAAAACCACTTTTAACACTTATCTTTTGACTATTTTTTTTCCAAAATTTAAGGAGCATCTCATAATTTCTGGGTATTTCAATCAATTTTTTTAAATTCTTTGATTAATGATAAATCCACGTCCATATATTTTATATTTGGTGATTTAGTAAAGTTAATTTCAGCATAAGGGTAAATTTGTTTTTGCTTATCTGCGTAAATTTTTCCAAATGCATTATTAATCGTTACTATATTACCATTTTTATCTTTTATGATACCATATAACCCCATAAAACCTTCTGACAATGAAAAAGTAAAGCCAATATATTGATTATAGTTAGTCTTTTTTTCGAAAATAAAAATGCTGTCCTTTAGTGTAAAATCATAAAATTTAGCTTTAAGTATCGTCCAGTCAAATTCAGGATTTATGTTAGAAACAGTATCGTATAATTTCACTTGAGTAGAAAAAAATTCATAAAAGTAGATATCACAAATTTTTGGGGTTAATGAAATATCACGACTTTGAGGCTCCACCTCATAATTTTTTTGTTTATAAGATTCTTTGCAATTTATACTTAAAGAAACCTCATAAATAATTTTATCATTCATTGCAAAATATCCATCATTTAAAAATCCTTTATATTTTATCGGCTCAGTAACTGGAATCATAAAAATTTGGTAATTTTTAAAAAAATACTGTGTTGAAACGATAGGTAAAACACTATGACTACTTTGATGAAAAAATTTATTACTTTCATTGTTTCTACACATCGTGAATATGTGTGTGCATCCGATTAAAACAAAGATTTTGATTAAATTTTTATTTTTTTTCATTAGGTTTATTTTTAGAGATTATTTCATTCAATTCTTTTTTGTGAGAATCAATATACTTTTCGATTTTGGCTTTAAGTTTGCCAGCTAATGAATTAGGTCTAATATTTTCATAAATAGGAGAATCTTCTTTGCGATTTGTTACTGTCGACATAGCTTCTTCGCCGTAAAATTCTAGGTGTTCTTCTTCTGCCGAACTAAAGCTTTGACCACTTTTACTTTTTAATCCATGGGCAAACATTTCATGTGCCAATATAAAAGTAGCTTTCGCAAGATTTTTCAAATTATTACTTGCATTGTCGGTCAATGTTATATCTAACTGGGACATAATCGCACCTTTGCCCTTAGAGAAAGTAGTTTTCCAAATAAAATTAAAGTCTTGATCGCTAAGAGAAGTGGAATTGGCTTTTCCTAAATTTTGATAGCTTTTATATTGTTGATCTTTTTGCTGCTCTGGAGAAGGCACTATTTTGTTCGTTTTATAGCCTGGATAAACATCTGTTTGCCCATGCGTAGAAGTATAGCCTTTTGCATTTAAATTAGTACTTACATACAAATACATATCTGTTTGAGAATTGTTTTCAGCAAAAGATTTAGATATCATTTCAGTAATTCCGCTTTCATTAAGGACTTTGACTATCATTTCAAATCCTTTGAACTTATTTTTTTGGTCTATAAAATAATGTAATTCCTCTTTACCATCCAAATCAATCGCCATAATTGGTGTATTACTCGCAAACTGATAAGGAGTTAATTCCGGATATTTCCTCATCAACGGATCCACGCTCAAAAACTTCCCAATTCTAGGGTCATACATTCTCGCTCCATAATCCTGATATCCAGTTTCGGAATCGTTTTCTTTATCATTGAAACCGTATCTGTATATTTTTAAAGAAAAATTCCTGCTGTCTATTGCCATGCCAAACGGATAATAATCCACCGCTGAAATAACCACCGCGTTGTAAC
Organism: Bacteroidota bacterium; assembly: GCA_043749245.1. Lineage (GTDB taxonomy): Bacteria > Bacteroidota > Bacteroidia > B-17B0 > Aurantibacillaceae > UBA4416. The sequence goes on from JAYVDU010000131.1 coordinate 4,848, forward strand.
CAACTCTCGTTGTCCCACTTAGAGAATCCGTTTTTCTATCGTTAATAACCGCCATTACATTGCCCAAGTGGTTTGTAAGTTCATAATTTCTCTTTCCTTCGTATAGTTTTGAAATTACTTGCAAACCTTTATTAACTAAAGTATCTGCGCGGTAAAGTCCCAAGCGGCTTGAGCCAAAAATATACTGCTCGCGCCACGTAACGCTGTCGTATATTTTATTTTTTTGCCAGCCTTGAACTTTCCAATTTACTTGCATTAACTACTATTTTAACCTACTTCACTTATCTTTTTGCTGTTTTTTGTCCAATACTTTGGGAGCAGCTTACCAAAATTTTTAGAATAGAACATTATTTTTTAAATATTAAATACAATAAAAAAATTGGTGCAACTGAAAGTAAAGTGAAAACTATTTCTATGTATAAAACACATTTCTCATTTTTGGGGAATTTATTATATAATAATATCGAATAAATATCATAAATAATTAAAATAAAAATGACACCCCAAAACAGGATTCCCATAAAATCTGTAGAATCTGTTGAAAAGCAAAATAATTTTATAAGCCATGAAATGGCAATTAAATTTGGTAAAACGATGATGAATTTTCTGTATTTTAACATAATCAATTTTTTAATTTAGAATTATCCAATGGTAAAGTGAATTGATAAAGTTGACTAATATTTCCATACCTATTTGATTTATGTTTTTCTTCGGTATCATTCAAGGAATCTCTAACAACTGAATTTGCAGTAGAATTACCAGGTAATTTCTTTGCTAAATCGCCTGAGCTAATACTGGTTACATTAAAAATCTGTACTAATATTTCTTTATCATTTAAAGGCCTTATAGTGACAGATGCCGATCCTATAAATGATTCAGGCTTAAATATACCTTTAAGTAGTGCTAAAGGCATATGTATATACCGCTCGCAACAAGTCTTCTTCAAAAATTAAAAAAACTTGTAACGCTCGGTTCGGTCTCTGACCGAACTGATTATCTTGTCGTCTTTGACGATTACTAAAGAATTACTTTTTTATAGTTTAAAAATAAAAAACTAAGTTTAAGTAAATTTAAGTTTCAACGCGCAAAATTTATAAGTTGTAACGCGCTGCTCTCATTTTAAAGTTTGCAAGCGCATTCGCATTTTATTTAAAAACCAAAATTTTCAAAAAAACAAAATCAAAAAAAAATATTTTTCAAAAATTAAAAGTGAAATTTTTTATTTTCAAAACCT
>JAYVDU010000132.1:0-1741 GCA_043749245.1 Bacteroidota bacterium
GGCTGAAATTATAAAAAAAGTAAGCGGCAAAACGTTGCGGCAGTTTGCAGATTCTGCCATCTTCAAACCATTAAAAATGAGCAATGCTTACTTCAGTGAGGATTATACAGAAATACAAAAGAACAGGGCGTATTCCTATAACGAAACAGATAGCGCCCATTATGTAAAAGCCTTTGCAACTGATTCAGATGTAGGACCAGGCAACTTGTTTTGCAATGTAAAAGATATGTCAAAATGGGTTACTAACTTTTACAACACTTCCGTAGGTAATGCGTCCTCAATAAAAATATTAACACAGCAGGGGAAACTAAACAATGGCACAGAGATATCGTATGCCGCCGGCATTAATGTTAGTAATTATAAGGGCTGGACAATGTATGAGCATTCAGGCGAATCAGCAGGATTTAATACATGTGTGAGTATTTTCCCAGAACTAAAAATGGGCTTTATAGTATTTGCCAATCTCAGTAATGTAAATGCTACAAATAAAAATTTTTCAATTGCAGATTTATTTTTGCAAAACAAAGCAATAGAATCGCAAACTATATCTGTTGACAGCAATACAGCTGTTATAAAAAATATTTCTGTTATTCAAAAATATACAGGGAAATATATAGCAGACGATGGTGTTGTCTTTGAGTTTGTATTAAAGAATCAAAGACTGTATTCTGTTCAAAACAATGATTCGGAACTTTTAATAAAAGGTGATAAGGATAATTTTTACAAGACTTCTTCTTATAAAAGATTTGTATTTCGCACTACTACTTCCGGAGCAAAGATAGCAGACGAATATTGGTCAAATCATTCACGACACCTTTATTTATCCAATAATAATTCTATGCTTTCAAATGAAGAATTAACGGCATTTGTTGGTGCTTATTATTGTCCGGAATTGGCTTGCATTTATAAAATCAATATTCACAATCATCAACTGATGTTAAGTAGTAATTTGTATGATGATACACCGATATGGTTTGATGGCAATGATAATTTATTTACTGATTTTTGGTGGATGTCTCACTTACAAATAACCCGTAATAAGCAACATCAAATTACAGGCTTTAAAATGAACAGCAGTCGTGTATTGCATTTGGTATTTACTAAAATGAAGTAAAATTAAAAAAATCAGGTACATTTTGACAACAGAGAAGAAAAGCTGCTTGTAACAAGTATTTGTAAAAAACGGGCGGACTTCTTTTACTTCGGCATCAGTAAAATGGCAGCTTTGGTTTCAACAGATAATTATAAATTTATCATTGAAATTTAATTTATACTTTTAGTTCATCAATGTAGCTGCGGTTACGGGCTGATCGTATTTCAAAATCCGTTCTTCGCAAATAATCAACGTAGGATGACACTTTATGGCGACAATTCAACAAAAGCAACAGATAATTGACAATGAATCTTCTTCGCAGAAATTGGTATGACTTAGGTGCATTTCTTTCAGTCTTAGTCTCTGTTTATGTATTCATAAATTACAGCACTTTGACAAATTATCAGACCCTAATGTGGTTAAGTTTAGTTTCTCTTTTTTTACACCAATTAGAAGAATACCGCATAGCAGGAACTTTCCCAGGGATGGTTAATACTGTTATGTATAAAAGTAAAGTGCCGGACCGCTATCCCTTAAATACCAACACAGCATTTTATATTAATGTTGTTGTTGGTTGGACATTTTATTTTCTTGCAGCTTTTTTTGCAGAAAAAGCAATTTGGTTAGGTATTGCTACAATTTTAATTT
>JAYVDU010000133.1:0-6065 GCA_043749245.1 Bacteroidota bacterium
CGTCAATCGCCCGCATACAGTGAAGGATTAAAGTTTGAGCACGCTGATATAACTGTAGCTAAGTATGTAAAGTATTTAAAAGAAGTTGAAGGTTGTGCCTTGATTTTAGTGGCTACACACATGGGCTTAGCGCAACAAGTTGGATTAGCAAATAATCCTGCCGTGCAAGGTGTTGATTTTATTTTAGGTGCCGATACACACGAACGCGTGAGAGAGCCTATACAAGGGAAATATACAAAGGTTGTTGAGTGCGGCGCATTTGGTTCTTTTTTAGGAAAATTAGATCTAGTCATTAAAGATGGTAAACTCATTAGCTCTAACTATCAGTTATTAGATGTTGACCCTATTAAATACCCCGCTAATAAAGACGTTCAAGCCTTAGTAGATAAAGCTTACGAACCCTTTAAAACAGAATTACAAAAAGTGATTGGTACAAGTACCACACCGTTAGTGCGTTATTTTGTGATAGAAACTCCTATGGACAATTTAATTACAGATGCTATCAAATGGAAATTTAAACCGGACATAGCATTATCTAATGGTTTTCGGTTTTGCCAACCCTTAGCTGTAGATGCTAAAACAGGAGTGGCAACCATTACCAAAGAATTTTTATGGAATATGTTACCCGTTAACAGTGAAGCGAAAACAGGAATCATTACAGGTCAACAATTATGGGATTGGTTAGAAAAAGAATTACAAAATGCTTTTGCTAAAGATCCTTCCAAACGCTTTGGTGGATGGTTTGTTCGCTTCAATGGCATGGAAGTTAACTTTACCATTGCCAACGAAACAGGTAAACGTGTTAACTGGGTAAAAATTGCCGGTCAACCTATTGACCTTACTAAAGAATATAGCATCATTGCTTGTGAGCGCGAAGGCGACCCTGATGATACCTTGTGTAGAGTGGAGCATGTCAAGAATCCAAAACGTTTATCGATGTTAATGCATGAAATTATTGAAGAATACTTAAAAGTAAATTCTCCAGTGTCTCCAAAACTCGAAATGCGCGCAACGGCCACTGATGAGCCTAATACACTACTTACGCAATTAAGGGGCACTACTTACGAGTTTAGATAATGTTCCATGATCGCATGGTTTGAAGTAATCTCAAATACTATCCTGTCAACTGAAGGGATAAAATGTCGAAGTCATGCTGAACTTGTTTCAGCATCTCATGAAACCCTGAAACAAGCTCAGGGTGACATAACTAAGTCAGTTTGAGCGAAGGTGAGAAACAGGAGTACACATTGCAACTTCGCTCAATGTGACATACAAAACGTTACTCTGAGCGAAGTTGAAAAGTTAATTCGACATATAAATCTCTTTTGCATAGCCACAATTTTTCAAAAATAATTAATTATATTTATCTACATTACATAAACTTATAACTCAATACTTATAATTCATCATTCAAATGGACTTATCCTTATTAAAAACAATGTGTGCTATTCATTCGCCAAGTGGAAATGAAGTGGCTATGAAAGATTTTATCTTAGACTACGTAAAAAAAGAATCTAAAAACTGGAAACATAAACCTAAGGTCATTCATGGTAAAGGCTTTCAGGATAACATCATTTTAGTATTTGGAAAACCACGCACAGCTATTTTTGCACACACCGATAGTATTGGTTTTACAGTGCGTTACGGCAAACAACTCGTTAAAATTGGCGGACCTCGTTTAGAAAAAGGTTACGAATTAGTTGGTAGTGATAGCAAAGGAAAATGCGAAGCTACCCTGAATATTGTAAAAGACGCCTTAGAATATAAAGCCAAACGTAACTTTGACACAGGAACCGAATTAGTATTTAAAGCTAATTGGAGAGAAGATAAAGACTACGTGCAATGTTGTTATATGGATAATCGCTTGGGTTGTTACAATGCCTTGAAAGTAGCGGAAACACTAAAAGACGGCGCTATTGTATTTAGCACTTGGGAAGAACACGGTGGAGGAAGCGTGTCGTACTTACAAAAATACTTAGCAGATAAATACGATATTTCTCAAGCATTGATTTCCGATATTTCTTGGATATCAGTTGGTGTATTTCCTGCTAAAGGCCCTGTTATTAGCTTGCGCGACAGTATGATTCCTCGCAGAAGCTATGTGAATAAATTAATTGACATTGCTAAAAAACACAAATTACCTTTTCAGTTAGAAGTAGAAGGCTCGGGTGGTAGTGATGCCAAGGAATTACAAATGGCCGAAAACGTATGGGATTGGTGCTTTGTAGGCGCAGCCGAACAATTTGTGCATACCCCTAACGAAAAGGTTCACAAAAAAGATATAGAAGGAATGATAGAATTGTATAAAGCATTGATGAAGGATTTGTAATGACGTTTTATTCTAATAATTAAAAAAACTCATCTAAAATTATAGATGAGTTTTTTATTTATAGACTTTTACATCAATCGTTTTCAATCGCTGTCGCGGACTTGTAGTCCGTGACAATATATTTCAAGTCTAATCGTAAACTTTGATTCGACTCAATAAATTATTTTAGAAAAACGATGCTATATAAGTCACGGAATACAAGTCCGCGACAGCGGGATACATTGGCAAGGACTACCGAAGCTACATTTTAACAAATTATTAAACGGTGTTCCGCCAAAGGGGGGCGGAACATCGTTTAATCCTTATATGTTATTTGTCGTTATTATTTTCATCATTTAGATGCCTACTTTGCATAATTAATTTAAGTTTTAGGTCGTCATACACTATTCCAATAAGTAAAATTGCACCCGCAAATGCTAAAACATAAAGCTTTATTGCCGAATAAAATATACCACCTATAAGTCCGCCTAAAAAGAAAAAACTTATAATGGTAAGACGCAATTTTATTGAAGAGTAAAGTTTGTCCTTTTGATCTTTTAGTTTGTAAAAAAATAGTTGAGATAACTCTATTCCTAAATCTGTAAATAGCCCTGTTAGGTGTGTTGTCCTGACTGTTGCGTTTGAAATAGTAGTTACCAGTGAATTCTGCAACCCCATTGCAAAAAGTAATGAAAAGGCTAAGAGATTCGGATTGCGCAAAATTAGAAATTGTCCAAATAGCGCAACAAAAAATAGAATAAGACTTTCGATAATTATCGGAATTATGTAAATCAATCTGTCACTGATTTTTGATACCATTTCGACAATAAAGTTTGAAACAAATGAACCTAACAAAAAGAAAAATATGTATAGAAAATAGATAAACCCTTGCCAGAAATTGAGTTTGAAAATTTCATCTACAAAAAATGCAAAGTGACCTGTTACATTTGTTGTCAGGCGCTGAACTGCTAAAAAACCAGCTACATTTACAATTCCTGCTACAAATGATAACAACGAAGCAATTCTCAAATTATGTTGTAATGTTCTGGTCTTTCCTTTGTGTCTAAACATTAATTAGTGGTCAAATTGTTTTGTTAAATGGTTTTCTAAAATGGCATATAACGTTTTGTAGCTTTGCCTTGTGCGGTTTGAACATTTTTCTACCGAAATGCTACTAACGAAGATAACTGCTTTTTGGACATTTGCAAAGAAAAAATATAAAACTTTATACAGGTTTTGCAGATGCTTATACTTCCGCCCGCATTAGGCAAAGGTACTGTTGAACTAAACCTTCGGTAGCCCGCGTTAATTAACTCTTTGTTTACTAAAGTTCTTTTTTTTCGTTTAAGATACTCTAACCAATTAAAAATTGAATGATGAGTTTCAAGAAAAAAGAGAGCTACACAACTGTAGACCAAGCTAAAGACCATGTTATTGGCTTTAAAAATGCTTTTTCATTATTTGAAGAGCACGTTGTTATTAATCAAAAAAGTAAAGCATTACTTGTTAATTATGGAAGAAGCATTGCCTATTTGGCTTTGCACTTTAACAAATTACCACAAGATGTAAGTGCCGAAGAAATTAACACCTATTTGTATCGAATAAGTGTTCACGAAAATCATTCTTTAAGTTATTTTAAGTATACCGTTTTCGGAATGCGCCTTTGGTATCGCGTACATGGCTTAGAAGAAAAAGCACTAAAGCTTCCTCCAATTAAAGAAGCAGAAACCTTACCGGTAGTTTTATCAAAACAGGAATGCAAATTATTGTTTAAAGCTCCACGCATACTTAAACATCGTTTTTTATTAGCGTTGGCATATAGTGCCGGCCTGCGTATGAATGAACTTCGTATGCTAAAAATAGCTGATATAGATTTAGATCGTAAGCAAATTCATGTAAGATTAGGAAAAGGAAAAAAAGACCGGTATGTAGTGCTATCAAATTTAATAGCCTCAAAATTTCAAAATTATCTTGATGAAGTTAAACCATTGGTTTATTTATTTGAAGGACAAACGCCGGGTGAACCAATGGGTGAACGTAGTATACAATATGTAGTTAATGAAGCCTTACAAAAAACGGATATCAAAAAATCGGTATCCATGCATACCTTGCGTCACAGCTTTGCAACCCATTTATTAGAAGACGGCATTGATTTACGTTCTATACAACTCTTATTAGGTCATTCCCATATAAGAACCACTTTGGTTTATATTCATATAGCGCAGGTTAAACCACAATTAGCCCATAGCCCGTTAGATACTCTTTATGGTTTGCTATGATAAAACCAACCTATGAGTTGGCACACATCGTAAAAGAATACCGTAATACATTTATTAAAAAACATTCTCCCTTAAAACATCATTTAAGAACGCTCAATGCTATAGAGCATTGCCGTACAGCTTATTTTGGAGGACATGTAGATAGATGTGATTCGTGTAGCCATGAACGTATTTCGTACAATTCGTGCCGTAACAGGCATTGCCCTAAATGCCAAGGCACCAATCGCGAGAAATGGATTTTAGCGCGAAGCGAAGATTTATTACCCGCAAAGTATTTTCATGTCGTATTTACTTTACCCGAGGAATTAAACATGTATGCCATACATTTTCCAAAAGAGTTTTATGATATTTTATTTTCTGCCAGTAAAGAAACCATCATGACCTTTGGTAACAATCCCGAACACCTGGGAGCACAAATGGGTATTATATCGGTGCTGCACACTTGGGGTCAAAACCTGAGTTTGCACCCACATATACACATGATTATACCCAACGGTGGAATTACAAAAGATGGTTTGTGGAAATATCCAAAAACAAAAGACACTTATTTATTTTGTGTAAACACTTTGAGTAGGTTATATCGAGGCAAGTTTATGGAAAAATTAAACACTTTTTTGAAAACAAAAAATCAACAACTAAGTATTCGTTTAAAAGAAGTGTTGTATAATAAAGAATGGGTAGTGTACGCAAAAGATGCATTTGGTGGACCAAAACAGGTGTTGGAATATTTAGGAAGATATTCTCATAAAATTGCTATATCAAACAACCGCATTAAAAAAGTAGAAAACGGTAAAGTAAGTTTTTCTTATAAAGATTATGCTGATGGTAGTAAACAAAAATTAATGTGTTTAGATGCAGAAGAATTTTTACGACGTTTTTGCATGCACATTCTTCCACAAAAGTTTATGAAGATTCGTCATTATGGTATTTTAGCAAGTAGATTAAAACCGAAGTTAAAACTATTACAAATGATGATGGGTGTGGTAAAACCCAAAAAAGAAAAAGCGGATTGGAAAGAAATAAGCAAAACAAAAATGGGTTTTGATGTAGATGCTTGTCCTTGTTGCAAAACAGGAAAGATGCAACGCATCATGAGTTTTAATGCGCATGCACCACCACCAACAATAAACAATAAATTAAAACCTAAAACAAAACAATAAACACTGCCAGTTAATTAATTGAAGCGGAATAAAAAACGATTGTCGTATAAGAAAAAACCGACTAAATAAAACAAAAAATTAATTTTACAATGAACAGAAATTAATTCAAAACATAAACACGGATTAAAAAACACAAAAATGAAGCTCAACCTTTGACTCATTTTTTAAAATAAAAAGAAACTCTTCTTTTTAAAATTGCATAGTGCAAAGTTTTCCAAAAACACTTTACTGGCAAGGGCTACAGAAGCTACAGTTCAACAAATGATTAAATCGAAATTCCGCCGAAGGGGGCGGAACATCGTTTAATCCTTATATGTT
>JAYVDU010000134.1:0-6052 GCA_043749245.1 Bacteroidota bacterium
TCAACTTGAATTTCATTTTCTTTCTCATGACCTTTTTCGTCTTTTTCGCCTGTTGGTACCCATTCAGATTTGGTTCCGAAAACAATTTCAACTGGTAAAAATTTACAATATTTTTTTAGTAAACCTTCAATTTTAGAATTTTCTAAAAACTCTAAACTATCTTCAGCAACATGTAATACGATTTCTGTACCACGGTCTGTTTTAGTGGTGTTTTCATCAATCGTGTATTCAGGACTTCCATCGCATTCCCAACGAACCGCTTTAGAGCCTTCTTTGTACGACAATGAAAATATTTCAACACGAGCCGCCACCATAAAGGCAGAGTAAAACCCTAAACCAAAATGACCAATAACCACGTTTTTATCAACCTTATCTTTATACTTAGTAACGAATTCTTCTGCACCACTAAAAGCAATTTGAGTAATGTATTTTTCGATTTCCTCAGCAGTCATACCAATACCTTTGTCTCTAATGGTAATGGTTTTAGCGGCTTTATCAACTTTCACTTCAATTTTCAAATCACCTAACTCTCCTTTGGCTTCGCCCATGGATGTTAATGCTTTTAATTTTTGAGTAGCATCAGTGGCGTTACTTACTAATTCACGTAAAAAGATTTCGTTATCAGAATAAAGAAACTTTTTAATAATTGGGAAAATGTTTTCGGTTTGTACATTAATTTTTCCGGTGCTCATGTTTTAAAATATTTAGGTTTGTTTAAGGGCTTCGACTCCGCTCAGCCCGACATTAATTTTTTCCGCTCTTCTTAGTCAAAGGTTGTACCAAGAGAGAAAAAGTGACAAAATGACAAGGCTAAAAACCAAAAAACCCTCTTAATCATTGACTAAGAGGGGTTTTTTTATTAAAATATAATTAATAACTCCATTTCAAATACAAGCCACCCCAGGTAAAACCTGCGCCAAATGTGGTTAATATCAGGTTATCGCCTTTTTTAAGTTTACTCTCCCATTCCGCCAAACACAAGGGTAGGGTGGCAGAAGTTGTATTTCCGTATTTCTGAATGTTAAGCATTACCTTATCCATACTCACTCCCATACGATTGGCAGTAGCTTCAATGATGCGTTTATTCGCTTGGTGTGGTACTAAAAAAGTGACGTCGTCCGATGTTAATTGGTTGCGTTCCATCATCTCAGCCGCCACTTCAGCCATTTTAATAACTGCTACTTTAAATACCGCTGGGCCATCCATCACTACAAAATGTTCTTTGTTGGTTACCGTTTCAACAGATGAAGGCATTAAACTTCCACCCGCAGGTTGGTATAAATAATTTTTCCCACTACCATCAGAATACATACGACTATCAATAATACCCGTGCCATCAGTGGTAGGCTCCAATAATACAGCACCTGCGCCATCACCAAATAAAATGGCAGTTTTACGACAAGTGAAGTCTACGATGCTACTCATTTTATCTGAACCAATCACTAATATTTTTTTATGTGTACCAGATTCAATAAATTTTGAAGCGGTGGTTAACGCGTAAATAAAACTTGAACAAGCGGCTTGTATATCAAAGCCCCAAGCGTTTTTAGCGCCAATCATATCCGCTACAATATTAGCAGTGGCAGGATATTGATGATCAGGCGTAACAGTCGCAACAATAATTAATTCTATATCTAATGGTGATAATCTTTTTTTTGATAATAATTGTTTAGCTGCTTCAGCTGCCATATAAGCACTGGCCTTGTCTTTATCTTTTAAAATACGGCGTTCACTGATGCCACTTCTACTCATGATCCACTCATTCGTGGTATCAATCGTTCTTTCTAACTCCTCATTCGTTAAAATATAATCCGGAAGATAAGAACCTACACCTGTTATTGCCGCTGTAATTTTCATGCTTTTAATTTATAGATTCAAAGGTATTTTTACTTACCTATTATCGATAATTAAAATTAAAATTTGATACGATAGATAAATGATATTATTTATACCTATTTTTACTAAAATACCTATAAATAAAGAGGTAAATTATTTTAATAATACGATGTCTAACGTAAAAAGTGAACAATTATTCAATTTAATTAAAGCCCTATCAAAAGGTGAAAAACGTTTTTTTAAATTGTACGTTTCACGATTCGGAGCTATTGCCGACAAAAAATTCATTATCTTATTTGATGCCATAGAAAAACAAAAAGAGTATAACGAAACTAAAATTCTTGTCCGAGAAAAAGCATTAAACCCTAAGCAATTACCTAATTTAAAAACACATTTATATTTTCAGTTATTAAAAAGTTTGAGGTTAGGAAATAGTAATAGTTTGAGTAGTATCAAGCTGTTGGAACTTATTGATTATTCCAGATTATTATACAGTAAATGTTTGTATAAAGAATGCGTTAAAATGATTGATAAAGCCAAGCGTATGGCCGTCACCAACGATCAATCCATTTTTTTGTTAGAGATTTTAGAATTAGAAAAATTGGTTATTTCCAAAACTTTAGACGAAGGAAATGAAGAACGTGTCAATAACATTATTGATGAAACAATAAAGGTTACTAAGAGTATTCAAAATATAAATATTTTTTCAAACTTATCGCTTAAGCTCGATTCCTATTATACGAAGTCAGGCTTTGTTAGAAATAAAAAAGATTTAAATAAAGTCACCCGTTTTTTTAATGATAGTTTACCTGCATACGATCTAAAAAAAATATCCTTTCACGAAAAATTATACCTCTATAAATCCTATGTGAGTTTCTATTTTTTTATACAAGATTTTAAACTGGGTTATACCTACGCTACTAAATTAGTTGAGCTATTTGAAAAACAAATTGAAATGAAAGCATTGAAGCCGGAAATGTACATTAAGGCTCTAAATAGCTTATTAGCGGCTCAAAATAAACTTTATAAATTCAAAGAATTTACCGAAACATTAAAACAATTAATCGCCATAAAGCGAGAGAAAAAAATTATTCTCACCGAAAATTTAAATCTCAATTTATTTAAAGCCATTTACATTCACGAAATTAATCGTCACTTTATGTTGGGCGAATTTAAATCGGGAACACGCATTGTTGGCGCCTTAGAACATGAATTACATAAGATTGTTACAAAATTAGATAAACACTCTATTCTTTTATTGTATTATAAAATTGCCTGTTTATATTTTGGAAGTGGAAATTACCGAGTAGCATTAACATGGTTAAATAAAATTACCAATGAGCGCGAAATAGCACTGCGAGAGGATTTACACTCTTTTGCCCGAATACTCTCATTAATATGCCATTTCGAATTAGAGAATGATGATTTGGTAGAATCTTATATAAAATCAACCTATCGTTTTTTTATTAAAAAAGGAGATCTATCGTTATACCAAAAACATATTCTTGATTTCTTAAAACGTTTATTAATGGAAAGTGAAATTAAAAATGTGAAGAAGCGATTTATTTTATTAAAAGATCAAATGGAAAACTTGCACAAAAATAAATTCGAAAAACGAGCATTTTTATATTTTGACATTATTTCGTGGCTCGAAAGTAAAATCGAAAAACGCCCGGTGCAAGCCATTATCAAGGAAAAAGCATTATTAAAATTAAAATCAGTTGAGGTAGTTTAATATTATTTTAGCGGGCTATTCTGAAAACATGGTTCTACGATAATTTAGTGGAATTGAGTTATACAAGGTAACTCATACGTTAGTATTAGTGCGGTTGGCGTGGACGAACGAAGCGAAATTTTGTTTTTACAGCAAATAGTGGGTAGGCTTTTGGAGCGTGTAAAAACAAAATATGGTCCCGAGGTATCGGGATCCTTGACTTTTGTTTCTTTTGGTCAAGCAAAAGAAAATAAAAAAAGAATTTTACTATTTTCTCGAAGAACCTTAATTATTGGGTAACAGGAGTCGTGCTAACCGATGTTGTTTCTTGTTTTTTACCGTTTAATACAAACTTGAAACTAAATTGAAACACCATACTATTACCCTTGTTGATAGTATAAATGCTTTGTGTACCGTAATTAGCACTATTCTTTTTAATAGTTGGTATCAGCGAGTTACTATATCGAAAACAAAAATAAATATTCTTCGTGAAGTTATAATCTAAGCCTAATAGAGCACTCACATCATTATAATTATAATACTGACTTGCTGACGATAACGTATAATTAGTGCCTCCAACAACCTCATTATACACCATTCTACCATAAGATAAACCAAATTCGATGTCTAATTTATTGATGCGTTTTTGTTTCCAATTAAAATAAATTTGACGTTTAATTAAAATAGGAATTTCCACGTAGCCGAGTGCAATCTTAAAATACCCGTTATTTAAGGAATCCGGAGGCTGCAAACTTCCTTTTTGTATGTAATTGATTTCAAATTGTAATATTGATTTCTTTGTAAGCTGAGTATTCACGAGGGCTCCAGCAGTAAATCCTACTTTATGAAAATCGTTATCAGGATCACGCGTATCAGCACCATCAATGTCGCTTACTGTTAATCCTGCAGAAAAGCCTGCATTAAACTTTTGAGAATAATAAGTAGTGAAGCAAAAAAATAGAGTAATAATTAAAAAATATCTACTGAATTTCATAAATTTAAGGTCTTTAAAATCAGACATAAAATTACGCTAAAAAAACATTCAAATACCCATTACTTTTTTAGAAATTTATGGTTGAAAATTCAAAAACAGATGTCAATTTCACTTTTTAATAAAAATGCAATTAAATGAATAATTGTAAAAGTCTTACCAGTTCTCACTTAAAAAGCTTTCAATACTCTGAAGTGCCAGTAAAACCAGTGACTACTAAAAAATATGCAAAAATTTTAATATTTATCAACATTTTTTTTGTTGATGAAAAAAATAATTCTATCTTTGCCGTCCCTAAAAAGAGGGGAAAGTTAAATTTAGTAGTAAAATCAAGTAATACAGAGGATATAAAATGCCTACAATATCACAATTAGTAAGAAAAGGACGCTTTAAAGCTCCCAACAAAAGTAAATCGGCCGCTTTGGACTCTTGTCCACAACGCCGTGGTGTTTGTACTCGTGTGTACACAACAACCCCAAAAAAACCTAACTCAGCTATGCGTAAAGTAGCGAAGGTACGTTTAACGAATAAGCAAGAAATTATTGCTTATATCCCTGGAGAAGGTCATAACTTGCAAGAACACAGTATCGTTTTAGTACGTGGTGGTCGTGTTAAGGATTTACCAGGTGTTCGTTACCATATCGTTCGTGGATCTTTAGATACCGCAGGTGTTGAAGGCAGAAAACAACAACGTTCTAAATACGGAACTAAACGCCCTAAGGCAGGAGTAGTTGCTGCACCAGCAAAAGGAGCTAAGAAAAAATAATATTAAGAAAAGTATAGATTTCATACAATGAGAAAGTCGACCGCCAAAAAAAGAATTTTATTACCAGATCCAATATATAATGATATATTGGTAACTCGTTTTTTAAACAGTTTAATGTACGACGGTAAGAAAAATACCGCTTCTACAATATTTCACGAATGTTTAGATATCGTTGCAAAACGTACTAACGAAGATGGATTAGAAGTGTTCAAAAAAGGATTAGCAAACGTTACACCTCAAGTAGAAGTTCGTTCTCGCCGTGTAGGTGGAGCTACTTTCCAAATCCCTTCCGAAGTTCGTCCAGAAAGAAAGTTAGCATTAGCTATCAAATGGATGATTATTTATGCTCGTAAACGTAACGAAAAATCAATGGCTCAAAAATTAGCAGGTGAAATCGTTTCGGCTTCGAAAGAAGAAGGAGCAGCTTTCAAAAAGAAAGAAGATATTCATAAAATGGCAGAAGCCAACAAAGCATTTTCACACTTTAGATTCTAATTAGAAATGGACTTAAGATATACAAGAAATATAGGAATCGCTGCGCATATCGATGCTGGTAAAACTACCACTACAGAGCGTATCCTTTATTACACAGGAGTAAACCATAAAATTGGAGAAGTGCATGAAGGTGCTGCAACAATGGATTGGATGGCTCAAGAACAAGAGCGTGGTATTACTATTACTTCTGCAGCAACTACTTGTTTTTGGAAATACCGTGATAATAATTACAAAATTAATATTATTGATA
>JAYVDU010000135.1:0-1737 GCA_043749245.1 Bacteroidota bacterium
TAATTGAAACTGTTTGCCAAAAGCCTCTCTTCCATCTTCAAAATAACGGACATAGTGCCCATGCCATACCACACGAAGAGAATCCACTTCGCTAAATTTAATTAATTGTTCTGTTTTGTTTACTAACATACTTCAAATATACAACCATCCATTTTGTTTTTCCTTTTTTTTATTAAAAAAACCACACACCTATGTGTTTAATGAATGTTATATGGATGTAAAATAGATGCTTATATATTTTGATAAAAGTTTTTTTATAAATACATTTGATATTAATTATTAATCACTAAAAATATTCATATGAAAAAAATTTATTTATCAATAGTAGGATTAACCGCTTTTGGCTCAATTTACGGTCAAAACCCTTTCCCTGCTAAAAAACCTACGGCATCGCAAATTATTTCGAATCCTCATCACAAAACTAATGGCAATAACGTTGCTAGAACTACTGCTGGTCCAGGACATATTTCCGGGTCAGTATTTGCCGCTAACGTTGTTTCACTAAAGAACTTTACCTCAGGAACAGAATATAAAATATATTCTAACCCTGTTTTTATGGATTCAACCGTTGTTGTTTCGAGCTCAACCGGAACTTCAACTGTAAATGATATGAAGGCTGGGGCGAATTTTGATCCAAAATCCGTATATTGGAATGGTCAAGGAACTCAATTATTAGCTCCTAGCGATTCATATACAGTTGATTCTCTATGGATTGGTGCTGGTTACAAACAAGTTAATTTTGCAGCCCATGATACATTAATTGTTGAAATGGCTTGGGGTTTACCATCTAACACAAGTGTGTATCAAGCTTTATCTATTTCATCAGCTACGCCTTCTCTTCAATTTAGAACTCCAAAAATTAATTCAAGTACTCTTCATGGAGACAAATCATTTTTAACAGCACCTGCTTCAAATTACAAAAAATTTAAAGTAATACTTAATACCATTGATACTATTGGTGGTGTAAATGATGTTGCTAATAATGGGTATATAATCATTCCTAATGTGAATCAGCTTATCCCTGCTGGCAATATAGTATCGGTTGCATATACATACAAACCAGGAACAGTTGTTGCTGCTGGAAGTGTTATACATAAATACACGGGAGGAGCTGCACAAACTGCTAATGGTATTCTTGGTTATTTATATTCTGATCCCGCAACATCATCAACAGTAAGTAACAACAATTTTTACGATGCAACATCTTTTTCGGGAGCATTTATGTATTACGCTGAACAACGCTATGGTTTATTCTCAGGCGGACCGGCGTTTTTAAATTTATGTGGATACCCTGATGCAAATTCAAGTTGGGATATTGGATTCTCTGTGACTTATGTTTCTTCTGTTGGCATCAATGAATTAGAAGCTAATAGCGCTACTTTAGGTCAAAATGTTCCTAATCCTTTTAATGGTGAGTCTACAATTACTTACCAATTAGCTAAAGACGCTAACTCAGTTTTATTTACTGTAACTGATGTAATGGGTCGTGTTATTTCTTCTGAAAAAGGTTCTACAAACACAGGTTCTCATTCTATTAAATTAGGTTCTTATGCTGCAGGTATTTATTACTACACATTAAACGTAGATGGCAAAACGTCTACCAAAAAAATGATTGCACAATAATTATCAAATCTTTTTAAAAAAAGCCCCCTTCGTATAAACGATTGGGGTTTTTTTGTTAACGACATGTATTTTTTCAATCAAAATATATTTTTCCAACTTAAGTTATAATTTACA
>JAYVDU010000136.1:0-1736 GCA_043749245.1 Bacteroidota bacterium
ACGCGTTGAGAGGAAGGGGTCGGAGACCCCAGCATACAACGATTCAGTTTGAAAACTGAATCAAGCGTCTGCGTTTTTGGAAGATGGTGCGAGAGCGGGGGTAACTGGTGTTATAAATGACGGTATTTTTAAAGTAGGGTCATTTTGGAAACCATAAATTAAAATAAAATGAATTGGAAAAAACAAATTGAAGGATTTGAAGGATATTTCGGTAAAAGTATCATAAAAGATTGGAAACCTGCAATTGAACTAGCAAAAAAAATAATTATTGAAAATCAAGATGATTATGAAGCATACATCAGAGTTATCTATCTTTTGCATAATATTATTTTAGAAGAACATCATGAAGGTATTACTCATGAACAAATTGAAGTTATGCTTAGCACCTATTTTAGTGAGTCTAAAATTAAGTTTTCAAGAAACCCTGAATATTTATTTTTCATTGGTAAGATACTCTACATTGCAGAATGGTATTTTGGTATAAATGAAGGACCTAAACCTACAATTGAATACCAAGCATTCAAAATGCAAAAAAAAGCTTCGGAACTTGAGCCAAACAATATTTTGTATGAATTGGCTTGGCGTTTTTCACTTGGAGAAAAAATTGCTGGATATTTGGCTTCTCAAATTCTTCTTTATGATAAGGAGCATATAGAATGGCTGAAATCGAAAGGGTTTCCAGGTGACTATATTTTGGATAGTTTAGATTACAGTAAAAGAGATTTTGAGGGTAAAATTTTACATTAAATTTTTTAACAACAAACTTAAAAAATCATGCTAAACGCAAAACAAATTGCCGCCGTGGCGGTACTATTAATAAGTTTAAGCACGTTGCGTGCTTAGCTTGGTTTTTTATTTTTAAACTATAAAAAAATAATTCTTTAGTAGTCGTCAAAGACGACGAGATAATCAGTTCGGTCAGAGACCGAACCGAGCGTTGCAAGTTTTTTTTAAATTTTTTTGAAGACTTGTTGCGAGCGAGGAATAATTAGGTCAGTTTTAACTCTTAAAAATTCCTTAGGACAAGCTGATCTTGTAATGATTGGTCAAGAAGGAAGTCTTAAAAGTAATGATAGCAGGATTTCAGGGCAAAAAGGAATCATATTTTTTAGAATAAAATACGATGATGCAGGAGGACATTTCGCTCTATGGGATGGCTTTAGTTTAACGGGAGGTGGAAATCATGGTATGGGAAATTTTAAAGACGCTATAGAAATTCATTTGTGGAATCTTAAATAAAAAATAAAATGATAAAAAAAATCTTTGGTTTATTAATTCTTTTAAGTTTAGTTTCATGTAAAATAAATTTAATTCATTCGCAATCATTGAATGCTGATGATGGTACTTTTAAACAAAGAATAAAACTAAAAAATTTAGCCTTTTGTAAATGTCTGGAATATGTAGACACTTCTTACTATCAAATTAATGATTACAGTGCAGCAGGTTTCTTGCAGTTCTTAGCTTATGACGAGCAAGTTACCTTCGATCTAAAGCCATTTGTGCAAAATTGGGTAGCGATAAATAAGAAAAAATATGTTAGTAAAACGGAAGGGTCGATTCTCTCAAAGATGATTTGTTTAGATTTTTACAACAGTAATGTTTTAGATTCATTCGTGATCAAGCAAGACCATAAGCTTAAGAAGGAATTACTTAAAGAAATGAATAGTCAAAGTAAAAATTAAATTTTAGGTTTTAATTGCAAAACCCAAATATTTTTACTCTGCTTCAAAATCAAC
>JAYVDU010000137.1:0-1734 GCA_043749245.1 Bacteroidota bacterium
TTTTCTAAGAGTGGCGGAACATCAATAAATAAAGGGGTATCCGAGCTTAAATCAAATTCATATAAGGTTTCTTTATATTGCTCTGTTTTCTTTTTTATAATATGTGTTCGCATCGCATATAAAACCACGTGGCGTTTATATAAGCGTGGTTCTTTAATTTTAAAATCAATACGATCAATTTGCTGGTTATATGTAAATGATAATTTAACAAGAGTGATTTTGGTTTTCGAATCCTGTGTAATTGTTTTTGCAAATAATAAATCGTTTAATTTACCAGCAATGACTGAGTTTTTGAAGCAACCTGCTGAATTTATTTTTAAAGGTTGCGAATGCCAATCTTCTACTAATAATCTATAGTACATGTAATTAGTTAAAGGAAAGTAAATGCATTTATACTGATTAGTATACACCTCATTGTAAGCTAAACTTAACTCTTGTTTTTCGCTTACGCTATACCATTGCTTTAAATCATCACCGCCTTCAATAGCGCAGTATTTATAGGCATCAGAGTTCTTGATGTTAAAGGCGATATTGCTGATAGATTCTTTAGTAGCATTTTTAACAATGAGTTCTGTATATGCGTAAGTTGAATGCCAGTTTAAATGGATAGCGGCATTTGCATCAACATGTTTTTGCGAAACGATTTCATACCCCTTAAAATCTAGTTTCGATTTTAATAAAGGCTCGCTTAACACCACATAAGGCACTTCTTTTTTTGCAGAATCATAAATGCGCATATCATGCAAATTAGGACTCATGTATTGTTTATAATCCGGATTAAGCGCAATCTTATACAGGCCCTTGCGTTGATCGGTCTTTATAGTTGCCTGATGGGTGTACCTTTGAGCGTATGATGAGAAAGAGAAGGCTACTATTATTAAAAAGTATATACCCTGTTTATTTAATTTATTATTCATGTTCGTCCGTTGTTTTTTTATTAATACCATCGTCAATTAATAAGGCTTTTATTTTTTGATACATAAAAGAAATGATTAATAAAACTACACCTAAAATGATGAATGCCACTATTTTTCCTGCTTCCGAAGCATCTTTAATATCGTATGTAAACAATTTTAATAACGTAATACCCAATAAAACCAGGGCAACCACGCGCAATGTTTTATTTTGTTTTTTCATTCCAAAAAACAAGAACACAAAAGCTAATAAACCCCATAAAATAGGAAAGCCTATTTGAATGGTATGTGTTTTTACGATGTCATATTGTTGCATTTGAAGTGTTTCTGATTCAAAAGAACTTTCTTTTACGCTACTAATGGTAAATTGAAATACGTGTAGTACTAATTCTAAACTTGATACATACACTATAGCTATTGCCACCAAAATAGTATTAAGAACAGGGCTAAAAGCAATTGGTGTGTTTGGTATTTGAATAACCTTATACATACTGTAAACCATATATACAACACAAGCAAGAGACACGTAATGGAAAATAAATCCAACATAACCGCGATCAGGCGCCAGCATCGCATCTTTAAAATCACCAATAGGGAACACAGCAAATATTAAAACAAATAAGCCTACGTTAATAAAATTGAAAATGTAATTTGTGATGAGTATACCACTCGTATGGCGTTTTGCAACGATTATGTTTAAAACAGAAAAAAACAATAAATGATACGATCCAACGATAATAGCGATTGTTAAGCCAAACACAATGCGTTGGTTTAATTGGTAAATAATCTCAAAGAATCCAGTAAAATATAACAAGGCAAC
>JAYVDU010000138.1:0-1726 GCA_043749245.1 Bacteroidota bacterium
TATCAGCGTACATCACCTTTGATTGAAGCCAAATAGCGAATAACAGCCACGTAAAGCAATAGGTCATAATATTAATGACGTTCCATTTTCTGAGGTACGCTAATACCAACATGCCGCAATCTAAAATTAACAGGTAAGTAAATAATACCTGATAATTACCTTCGCCGGTACTTAGCATAAATGGTGTAGCAAACCCACCAATGATTGAAAGCGCCGCCAACTCTTGCCTGTCATATATAATCGAAATAAATACAGAGAAGCTTGTGATTAAAAGCATAATAACAAAGGCAGCCGTTTGCCCAAATATATGGTATTGATGAAAGGCAATACCAATCGTAAAATAAAAAATAGCGATGCCTCCTGCTACCAGCACCGAACTAAAGGCTTTGAATTTTTTGTGTAAGCGATGCGCAAAACCTAATACGATGCCTCCACATAAAATGCCAATACCAACACGTGCAATTTCATTAATCCATTCTTTATCAATGGCATATTTTACGAAGAAAGCGATGCCTATTACCAAAATAGCGATACCGATTTTACTTACTAAATTTTCACCGATAAACTTTTCTAAATCAGGATTATTTTTTCTAAACGCATCATACCAGCTTTCTTTCGGGATGTTAGGTTTAACTGTGGCTTGTGGCGCTTTGTTAATAGTTTCTTCTTGAATATGTAACTCAGTTTCTGTAATAGTAATCTCAACACTTTCTGTTTTATGCTCGATTATAGAAACGGTTTCTTTTATTACTTCTTTAATCGGTGGAGTTTGATTTGTATGGGGGATATTTTTTTCTTGAAAAGCAGGAGGAGTGGGCTTTTTAATCTCTTCGGTGATTGTTTCTGTTTTTTGAATAATTGTTTGCTGTGATTGATTAAATTGAATATTCTTCAAATAATTTTCTATATTTTGTAACTTCTGCTCTAAACGTGCCATTTTGCTGGCCTTAGACGAATTAAAAATTACCACTAAAAGAATAAGTACTAATAATAAAAATAGTTCCATGTGTTAAATAATTAATGTTATTTAAATATACAATTTATATAAATCAAATTATATGTAAATTTATACCATGAACACACCTATTCTTTGGATTGAAATTCCGGTAGCCGATATCGATAGAGCCATTAAGTTTTATGAAAATGTACTAAACACAGAATTAGAACTTACTACATTGTTTGAAACACAAATGGCCTTGTTTAAAAAAGATGAGTTCGGCATGAAAGGGTCCTTGATTCAAACAGAAAATTACACTGGTAGCAATGGGATTAAGCCCATTGTGTTTGTTGATATTATGCTTGATGCTATTGAAAATGTGACTAATTTTGGAGGCAAGGTTATTAATGAGCCAACCTTATTACGTCAAAAAAATAAAAATGGCGATATTATTATTGGCACTAATTTAATAGACGGTCAAGTTGGGTACTATGCTGAGATACTGGATAGTGAAGGAAATCACTTGTATTTATACAGTCATAGTTAAACTTCCAATTTATTTAGTGTTCGCTCATTTTATTAAATTTTTAATAAAATCAATAACCTACAAAGGTTATATTAATTTTAAGTGCAAGGTATTTTAAAGTAATTCCACAAAACCCTTGCATCTATTTTTAGCAAACTAATATTCACATTGGTAAGTGTGCGGTGGATTTTGCCAAAACGGTGTGAAATCCTAGTTTTTCGGGAGGCTAAGCGAAGGCATTTTGTGCGACGAAAAATGGATTT
>JAYVDU010000139.1:0-6015 GCA_043749245.1 Bacteroidota bacterium
TTTTGACCAACACAAATCATTATGAGCACATTAAACCCTAAAACATCTCAACAATCTTTTACTGTAAACACAGAAGTTGTATTACCTAATGATACCAACCATATTGGTAATTTATTTGGTGGTAAATTATTGCAATGGATGGATATCACATCTGCCATTGCTGCGCAACGCCATTGCAAACGTGTGGTAGTAACTGCCGCCATTAACCATGTGTCGTTCGAAAATCCTATTAAGCAAAATAGTGTAGTGACTTTAGAAGCGAAAGTATCTCGTGCTTTTACAAGTAGTATGGAAGTTTACATTGATGTGTTTGTTGAGAATCCTTCTACAGGCGAAAAAACAAAATGTAATGAAGCCATCTTTACATTTGTGGCTATTGATCAGAATGGTGCTCCATTGCCTGTTCCACCAGTTATTGCAGAAACTGAGTTAGAAAAAATACGTTATGAAGGCGCTTTACGCAGAAGACAATTATCTTTAATACTGGGTGGGAGAATGAATCCGGATGAAGCGACTGAGTTGAAAGCTTTGTTTAAACAAAACTAAATTTTGCTCACATCAATGTCATTCATACACTTGAAATGTTTTTTAGGACAGCTGTGATGCCCTAATTTAGAGCAAGGGCGACACGGTAAATTTTTTACTTCTAAGATTTTAGAGTTTTTTCCTGGTAAGTAAGCACTCATTCCAAACTCAGGTATAGTATTGCCCCACACTGAAATAATATCTTTTTTAAAGGCTGCTGCTATGTGCATTAAGCCAGTATCAGAGGTAATTACGCGATTGGCTTGTTCAATGATTGACGCAGATTGATTAAGATTTAACTTACCACAAGCATTTATTGTTTTGTGTTTAAACGCTTGATGAACTTCTTCTGCAATAATCGCGTCTTCTTTTCCTCCCAATAAAATCAAGGGTTTTAAAGTGTGAGTGCAAATTTCTTTTAATTTATTAATAGGAATTTGTTTGGTGTAATAAGATCCGCCAACCACTAACACTTCGTATCCATTTTGAAATTGAGGTGGCAAATACGATGCAATATTAATAATATCTTTTTCTGGAATAAAATAATCTAATCCTTTATGATCGTTTATAACACCAATAGAAGTAAGGGTTTCGAAGTATCGATCAACAATATGTACTTTAGGAAGTTTATTTATTTTAAAATAAACCATCAACATTTTTTCCCAATTTAATTTACGAAACGAGTATGATTTTTTGCCAAGTACTAATTTTAATTTAAGTGTTCTTAGATTATGATGTAGGTCAATTACATAATCGTAATTTTCTTTTTTGAGTTGATCAATAATCTCAGACGTTGACTCTTTAATTGTGTAAAGCTTGTCTATATAGGGATTAGAAGAAATAACCGAACTAAATTTTTGCTTGGTGATGTAATGTACCTCTACCCCTCGTATTTGCTGCTTAATACAACGAATAACAGGTGTTGTTAAAACAATATCGCCAATGGAACTAAAACGGATGATTAGAATTTTCACTTGATAGCTTGGTTGTGTTGGTTATACTAAAAAATTAATGGTAAACTTTTGTTTTTATCTTTTTCCTTAAATGAAAAAGAAACAAAAAAATCAAGTCAAAAATATGCGCCACGATCCTCTCGGAATTCTACGATTTTTACGTTCCGCTAAAGCTACACTAAAATCTTGAATTCTCGATTCACCGCCACTCTGCTCGCATTTTTGACGGCCCCACACTCTTGTTCTATTCAGCATTTTTTTAAATTTAATCTATTTCGTTCATTAGAACGAGATTTAAATACAGCTAATATTCTTAAATATTTTCTCACTAAATTTTTAGCATAGCCATTATGTTTTGGTTGACTGATTTACTTATCTTCCTTAACATAAAGATGCGTAAATTTACATCAAAAATAAGAAATTAATTCATGTTTATAGATACGCATACGCACTTATACTCCGAAGAATTTGATGCCGACCGAACTGACATCATCACAAACGCTATTACCTTGGGCATAGAAAAATTATACTTACCAAACGTTGATAGTGCCAGTATTGATGGGATGCTCGCGCTTGAGCAACAGTTTCCAAATAATTGTTTTCCGATGATGGGACTTCATCCTTGTTCGGTTAAAGAGAATTATAAAGAAGAATTAGCAACTGTAAAATCGTGGTTAGATAAAAGGCGTTTTTTTGCTATTGGTGAAATTGGTATGGATTTATATTGGGACAAAACATTTGTAAAAGAACAAGAATTTGCTTTTAAACAACAAATAGATTGGGCATTGGAATTTAAGTATACCATTGTAATTCATTGTAGAGATGCTTTTGCTGAAATTTTTGAAGTATTACAATCTTATCCAGAACTTCCAAAAGGCATCTTTCATTGCTTTAGCGGCACAGCAGATCAAGCACAGCAGATTTTAGCATTTGGAAATTTTAAATTAGGAATTGGCGGCGTAGTCACTTTTAAAAATTCGGGCTTAGATAAAGTAGTAGAACAATTAAGTGTAAACGATTTTGTTTTAGAAACAGATGCTCCGTATTTAGCTCCTAATCCTCATCGTGGCAAACGAAACGAAAGTGCTTATCTTCCGTTAATTGCCAAAAAAATTGCTGAACTAAAAAATATATCTATTCATGAAGTTGAATGTATAACCACTAAAAACGCTGAAGATGTTTTTGCAAACACTTAATTCTATACCTAAATTGGCTCTTCAACAAAAACAGTGGATTTTATTTTTTATTTTCTTTTGCTTGACCAAAAGAAAGAAAAATCAAGGCGAAAAGCCATATTCAGGCCTCCCACGTTCCGGCTCTTTCACTATAAAAGTTTACAAAACTTTTATTACGCTCAGCCCTCTTCGCTCAAAGAGCCTTCGCAATGCCGCCAGAAAAACTGTATATCGCTCCTTTTATTCATATTTTTTTTATTTTACCTTTCGGGATAAATGAGTGCTTCGCAATTCGCCAAAACCAGCCGCACCCTTACCAATATATGCGTTAGTTTATAATATCTGAATTCCACTAAAAAAAATGTCGAAGAACTTTAAATTTTTATCATCACCCATCGCTAAAACGTTAGTGTATGCTAATGTGTTTATCGCTATTTGCTCATTAGCACAGGTCTTTGTAACCTATCTTGTTTTTTTTATTCCTTTGGATTTTAAAAATAGTTCGTATTTATTATTTGTATTATTATCTACCTACTTGCAATATAATGTACAACGCGGCTATATGCTCAATCCAAGCAATCAATTTACAGAACGCTCGCAGTGGCTAGCTAAACACAAAAAAACACTTTTAATTAGCGTAGGCCTTTGTTTAATTGTTGTTTTATTTTTGTGTAACAACCTCAGCTATTTATCTATTGGCATTATGGTTGGCGCCGAACTTATATCTACATTTTATTATTTACCACCATTTAATTTTAGAAAATATGGTTATATCAAACCTGTTTTAATTTCGGCTATATGGGTTATTAGTTGCGGCTTAGTCCCTCTTATTGAAAATCATTTATTAACCGAAAATGCTATTTGGTTTTTGGTTTCACAATTTTGTTTTATCACGACGTTATGTATTTTATTTGATATAAAAGATGCAGAAGAAGACTACTTAAATGGCATAAACACGTATGCTAATGCATTTGGAATTAAGGCTATCAAATCGATATGTATTGCTTTGATGCTAACTTATTTTTTATGTTACTTATTTTTTAATCGTCCTACTTTGCCAGTATTGCTTATGACTGGGATCACTAGTATCATAACAATAGTTAGTGTTTTATTAACCAACGAAAAAAAACATTCATTTTATTACTATTTATGGATTGACGGATTGATGATTGTACAAGCCTTTGTATTTCTATTCTTAATACCATAAAAATATATATTTTAGTCCAATATATTTGTTTTTTTATCCCACGCTAGAGCGTGATTAAAAAATAGTTCCGTAAGCAATGCTATGCAACGATTTTTATAAATCATCTTGATAAAAAATAAATTCATTTGGTATTATACCATAAAAAAATCCTCTTTCGGTTTCGAAAGAGGATTTTTTAAATTAACTAAACTTAAATTATTTTTTTGCAGGTGTACCTGGCGTTTCAGCTGCAACCGCACGAGTTGTTTGAACTGCAACTACTGATACGTTTTTAGCATTTAATAATGTTACACCTTTGATGTCGATATCACCAATAGAGATAGAACTACCGATGTCTAATTTAGAAATAGAAATCTCAATAGAATCAGGCATTTCAGCAGCAATACCACGCGCTTTTAACTTGCGTAATTTTAATACTAATTTACCGCCTTTTTTAACACCTTCTGATTGACCAGTTAAAACTACAGGAATGTTAGCTGTTACAGGCTTTCCTTCTTGAATTTCTAAAAAATCTGCATGAATTAATTTATCATTAATTTTATGGTATTGTGCATCTTGCAATACAGTTTTGTAAACTTTACCATCTAAATTAATTTCTACGATATGTGCATTTGGTGTAAAAATAACTGGTTTAAAAGCACGTTCATCTGCTTGAAAATGAATTTGTTCTTTTCCGCCATAAATTACGCAAGGAACTAATCCTTTTGCTCTTACTGCTTTTGCATCTACTTTTCCTACGTTCGCTCTAAGCGAACCGCTCAATGTTACTGATTTCATTTTGTTTTGGTTTAAATTGTTTTTAATTGTAAAATGCAGTTCGCTCTCGCTCGTGTCATTTATTTATTATTGTGATGTTTTAAAATGCTCGCTTCATTTTATAGCATCGATTTTTTATATAGTTATGCGAGTTTAATTACATGATAAAATTACTACTAATACTTTCGTGGTTTTGCACACTATGAATTACTTTAGCAAATAAATCGGCTACAGAAATAACTTTGATTTTTGAGCTATGTTGTTTCAAGGGGATTGTATCGGTTACAATTAATTCGGTCAATTTAGAATTTTCAATATTTTCATACGCTTTCCCAGAAAGAACAGCATGTGTACAAACCGCTCTTACGCTTAATGCGCCGCGTTCCATCATCATATCAGCCGCTTTACAAAGTGTACCACCTGTATCTACTAAATCATCTACTAACACGACGTTTCTTCCTTCTATATCTCCAATAGCAGTCATTTTATCAACTACATTGGCCTTTGAACGTTGTTTATAACAAATAACTATTTCAGCTTTTAAATGTTTAGCGTATGCGTTTGCGCGCTTACTACCACCCATATCGGGAGCAGCGATGGTTAAATGCGGTAAATTTAAGGATTGCACATAAGGCAAAAATATAGAAGAGGCATATAAATGATCTACTGGTATATCAAAAAATCCTTGAATTTGATCAGCATGCAAATCCATTGTCATCACACGAGTTGCGCCTGCCAATGCTAACATATCTGCTACTAATTTAGCACCAATAGCCACACGTGGTTGATCTTTTCTATCTTGACGGGCATAACCAAAATAAGGTAATACAGCCACGACTTCCTGAGCTGACGCGCGTTTAGCAGCATCTAACATCAACAATAATTCCATTAAATTATCAGCAGGCGGCATGGTTGACTGAATGACAAACACACTTTGCCCACGAATACTTTCTTCATAAGACACCTGTATTTCTCCATCGCTGAAGCGATAATGAGAAATTTTTCCTAAGCCTTGTCCGTAAGCTTTTGCAATTTGCTCAGACAAATTTTGAGTAGCACTTCCTGAAAATAATCTAACGTCTGTTTCCATTTTTTGTATAAGGGAGGCAAATATAGGGTTTTTAGTGGCTTTATTCCATTTTTTTGATTCATTTTTTTGATAAAAGAAAAAACTGATTACATTTGCAACCCAAATCAATAGTTTTTGAATTGGATTTGTCTAAAATGCCCAGTTGGCGGAATGGTAGACGCGCTGGTCTCAAACACCTGTGGGAAACCGTGCCGGTTCGAGTCCGGCACTGGGTACTAGCGGAGACTTATCTTGTAAAAAAGATAAGTCCCCGTTTTTGTTTTCTTTCAAAAGCTTTGATAAATCAGCAACACAGCCGAACACCGAATT
>JAYVDU010000140.1:0-6013 GCA_043749245.1 Bacteroidota bacterium
ATTTTTAATTGATAAAGCTAATCACATTGCTTATGATAAAGAAAACAGATTGGTGTTCTTAGCTGAGTCTGCTTGGTTATTACAAATGGCTCAGGAAAAGTTTCCTGAAATTAAGTTTCATTTAAAGAGTGAGTTTTAATTTGTAAATTCATCAAATGAAAAACCTGATTTTAATAGTGTTCGTATTATTTACAATGCTTTCTTGTAAAAAAACATATACGTGTCAATGTTATTCAGATAGAAGAGGATATGTTATTCTTCAACAAATTTATACTTATAACGAAAGTAGTAAAAATACAGCATTTGTAAAATGCACAAGTGATTATGAATCTTCAGTAAACTACTCAGGTGGTTATTGTGAAATAAAATAAGGCACTTCAAAATCGACTGCATTATAGAAAAAAAATCATACCAAATCATAACAACCAGCGTCATCTGCGTTCCATAATTAAATAAAACATGGCAAATATTTTCGAATTCAACGGCTATAAGCCGGTCATACATAAAACCGCATTTATTCATCCCAATGCAACGGTAACAGGTAATGTTATTATTGGCAAGGACGTTTACATTGGCCCAGGGGCAGCCATTCGTGGCGATTGGGGACAAATTATTATTGAAGATGGCTGTAACGTGCAAGAAAACTGCACCATACACATGTTTCCGGGCACAACGGTTTTGTTAAAAGAATCGGCTCATATAGGCCATGGTGCTATCATTCACGGTGGTACGATTGGTAAAAATGTATTAGTAGGAATGAACGCTGTAGTGATGGATAACTGCGTTATTGGCGATAATTGCATCATTGGCGCGTTATGTTTTGTGCCAGCCGATACCATTATTGAAGATCGGAAAGTTGTTGTTGGCAATCCCGGAAAAGTAGTGAAAGAGGTGAGTGATGATATGATTGCTTGGAAAACCAAAGGAACTGCGCTTTACCAGAAATTACCTGCCGATTGTTATGCTACCTTAAAACCCTGCGAGCCATTGCGCCGTGCGCCTGCGTTCCGCCCTGAACAGCAAAACGAATACAAAACCTGGAACAAGGAAAAAGCTAAAGGGAAAAAGTAATTTTTTAGTCTTTACGTTTTTTATTTTCCAATAGCTTAATTATTTTTCTCTGGCTTTCCACTAACTCTTTTAAAACCAAGTTTTCTTTTCTTAATTCATTATTTTCTTGGATTTCGCCATGAATAAATCAACTAAATAATCTATATTTATTGTAATGTAGCTTTAAATATAAATCCTTCAAGGTTTCAAAAACCTTGAAGGATTTGTTTTATGAGTTATAATTATCGTTAAACACTTAATTAACACATTTTAAGACTAAAAATGCTTAAAAGTTGCCGTATTACGGCTAAAAGTGTAAATTCGTCGTTCATAAATTTTAATGAGCCTGATAGATCAAATAGATAAAACAAAAGTGCCCAAACACATCGCCATAATCATGGATGGTAACGGGCGCTGGGCTAAGCAACAGGGCGAAAACCGTATCTATGGGCATTACGAAGGCGTTAATTCTGTTCGTGATGTAGTAGAAGGTGCCGGAGAGGCGGGTGTTAAATTTATTACGCTATATGCTTTCAGTACCGAAAACTGGAACCGACCAAAAGAAGAAGTAGATGCTTTAATGGAATTACTCGTTTCTACCATCAGCATGGAAACAGAGAAGCTTCATAAAAAAAATGTACGCTTACAAGCTATTGGAAATTTAGATTCCTTGCCTCCCGCTTGTTTAGCGGAGTTAAACGAGTCTATTGATTTAACGACAAACAACACCGGGCTTACATTAGTGTTAGCATTAAGCTATTCGTCTAAATGGGAAATTATTAATGCCATTAAACAAATAGCAGTTGATGTAAAAAATGGAGAAGTAGATAGTGAAGAAATTTCCGAAAAAAACATTGAAAATTATTTATGTACCAAAAACATTCCTGATCCTGAATTGATGATTCGCACGAGTGGTGAGCATCGCATCAGTAATTTTTTATTATGGCAGCTGGCCTATGCCGAGTTTTATTTCACCGAAACGTTATGGCCGGATTTTAGAAAAGAAGATTTATTTACAGCCATCCTTAATTATCAAAATCGCGAGCGCCGTTTCGGAAAAACGAGTGAGCAACTAACGCAACCATCTGAATGATATTTTTAAAACATACACTTTTTTTATTTTTGTTTGCGTTTAGTTTGGCTGGTATGGCTCAAATTACAGGTGATTCATTGTCTGTGCCATCTCTCGATTATGCCAAACCAAAAGAATATAGTATCGCCTCAGTAAGTGTTACTTGCTCTGAGTTTACAGACAAAAGCGTTGTGCGTTTATTATCGGGCTTACAAGAAGGCGAAAAAATTCAACTACCTGGCGACAAAATAGCAGAAGCCATAAAGTCGCTTTGGAAACAGGGATTATTTGAAGATGTACAGATTTACTTATTAAAAACAATTGGTAAAGAAGCTTTCATCAATATTGTGGTGGTTGAAAAACCTCGCCTTACGAAGTTCGGCTTTAGTAACAACGTTAAAAAAAATGACGCTGACGATATCCGGGGAAAACTGCGATTAGTGCCGGGAAAAGTAATTACAGATTTCACAATTGGTTATATTAAAAATATTGTTCGAGATTTTTATGTAAATAAAGGGTTTTATCACACACAAGTTAATATCACCAAAAACGTTGATAAAACAGCTAAAACGCCACACGTGATTCTTAACATTGAGGTGATTAAAGGAAAACGCGTTCGTATTCATAGTTTAAATATTTACGGTAATACTATTATTTCAAGTCGCAAACTTCGTCGCAAAATGAAGGATAGCAAGCCTTTTAAGTTTTACACGTTTTGGAACTCTGGTAAATACCTTGAAGATAATTTAGAAAAAGATTTACCTACGATTGTTGCAAAATATAATGGTAAAGGTTACAGAGACGCACGTATAGCTAAAGACACCGTTTATTTTGTAAAGAAAAACAGAGTAGACATCGATATTACTGTTGACGAAGGGCACAAATATTATTTTGGAGATATCAAATGGCAAGGAAATGCAAAGTATCGTAGCGGACAATTAGATACTATTTTAAATATTAAAAAAGGAGATATTTTTGACCAAACAGAATTGGATCAAAAATTATTTATGAATCCTAACGGTTATGATATTTCATCTTTATATATGGATGATGGTTATTTGTTTTTTAATGTGACGCCTCAGGAGGTTAATGTTCACAACGACACCATTGACTTACAAATCAACATGTATGAAGGAAAGCAAGCTACCATCAATAAAGTAACCGTATTGGGTAATGCTAAAACAAATGATCATGTTATTTATCGCGAAATCAGAACGCGCCCCGGTCAGTTATTCCGTCGTTCGGATATTATTAGAACACAACGCGAATTAAGTCAGTTAGGTTATTTCGATCCTGAAAAAATGGGAGTAACGCCTACGCCAAATCCTGCAAATGGAACCGTAGATATTGAATATAAAGTACAAGAGAAACCTTCCGATCAGGTTGAGTTATCAGGTGGTTGGGGCGGTGGCCGTGTAGTGGGAACGTTGGGTTTAACGTTCAATAATTTTTCGATGCGTAATATATTTAAACCAAAATCGTGGAGCCCTTTGCCAACAGGCGATGGACAAAAATTTAGTATCCGTGCACAAACAAACGGGGTGTATTATCAATCATATAACGTATCATTTACGGAGCCTTGGTTAGGAGGCAAAAAGCCAAATTCCTTAAGCGTATCTGCCTTTCACTCTCGTTTCCGTAATTCAGATGTAAGCAGAACAATTACTGGTTCTGATGGAAATACGATGCTTAATCCAAAATTTAGTGGCATGTTTATTACAGGAGGGTCGGTAGGTTTTGGTAAACGATTAAAAAAACCAGATGACTTTTTCTCTTTGTATACGGATGTGAGTTACAACTATTACGAGTTATTTAATTACTACTCTTTTATTTTTGCTAATGGTTACGCAAACGATTTAAACTTAAAAATTCATATTACACGTAATAGTATTGATGCACCAATCTTCCCAAAAAATGGATCTAATTTTTCGTTCCTAGCCCAATACACGCCACCATATTCATTGTTTAACGGAAAAGATTATGCCACAGCTAAACCTGCTGACCGTTATCATTTTATTGAATATCAAAAATATAAATTCACCGCAGAGTGGTATACTCAGTTAACTAATAAAAAAGCAGGCGAAGGTAAAGAGGCTCGTAACTTAGTATTACGTACTAAAATTGGTTATGGTATTTTAGGATATTATAATAAGAGTGTGGGTGTTTCTCCATTCGAGCGTTATTACATGGGAGGTAGCGGTTTAAGTGGTTATCAAAACTTTGTAGCTCGTGAAATCATTGGTTTACGTGGTTATACAGATAATTCGGTTTCTAGTTCAAGTGGCGATCCTTTATGTGCACGTTACACGATGGAGTTACGCTACCCAATCTCTTTAAATCCACAAGCAACTATTTTTATTTTAGGTTTTGCTGAAGGAGGAAATACCTGGGCTAAGTATAAAGATTTTAATCCTTTCCAAGTAAAACGTAGTGCTGGTTTTGGTTTACGTGTATTTTTACCAATGTTTGGATTGTTAGGTTTAGATTATGGCTGGGGCTTTGATAATATTCCTGGTCATCCTGAATCTGGTAATGGAAAAGGTCAATTCCACTTTACATTAGGAGCAGCGTTAGGAGAGTTATAAACCCAAAAAAATGTTAATTCGTAAAATAATAGTACCTTGGCACACGTTATGATTTAGAGTTGGAGCATATATAAAATAATAAATTTAGTATCATGAAAAAAATAATTTTAGTAGCAATAGTAGTCTTTACTTCAGTGAGTGTTTCATTTGCACAAAAAATGGGATATGTAGACACAGATTATATTTTAGGTAAAATTCCAGAATATAAAGCAGCACAAACCGAGATTGATAAAACATCCGTTGACTGGCAAAAAGAAATAGAAGCTAAGTACGGCGAAATAGATAAGCTTTATAAAATATATCAAGCAGAGTCTGTTTTATTGACAGATGATATGCGGAAAAAACGTGAAAACGAAATCATCAATAAAGAAAAAGAAGTAAAAGATTTACAAAAATCACGTTTTGGTGTGGATGGCGAATTATTTAAAAAACGTATGGAGCTCGTAAAACCCATTCAAGATAAAGTATATAGCGCTGTTAAACAAGTAGCCGAAAAATCAGGTTTAGCATTTATCTTTGATAAAGCTGGGCAAGTAGCATTGTTATATTCTAATAGCAAATACGATAAAAGCGAAGACGTGCTTACATTTATGGGTTACAATAAAAAATAAATAAATCAAAATATAAAAATAAATAAATCAAAAAAACATACACAAAACAATGAAAAAGTTAGTAAAATCAGTTGCCATAGTAGCATTAACAGTTGGTTCAGTAGTAAGGGCGCAAGCTCAAAAAATCGCACACATTCAGTTAGATTCATTAATTACGATGATGCCCGAAAGTAAAGTAGCTCAAGAATTAGCGCAAAGCTATTTAAAGGATTTAGAAAAACAAGTAGCAACGATGGAAACAGAATTGCAAACTAAATATCAAGATTATATGGCTAATGGTCAAACTCAACCTGACTTAGTAAAACAAGCTAAAGAAAAAGAATTGCAAGATTTAAATAAGCGTATCGAAGATTTTAAAGCATCTGCGCAACAAGATTACCAGCGTAAATATGGCGAAATGTCGAAACCAATTTATGATAAAGCTAAAAAAGGAATTGACTTAGTAGCTAAAGAAAATGGTTTCAAATATGTTTTAGATACAAGTAATGGAAATGTATTGTATTCTGAAGCTGCTGAAGATATTTTGCAATTAGTAAAGAAAAAATTAGAAACTATGCCTGCGGCAGTAATTCCTGGCACTCAAGGAGCAGTGAAGCCACAAGGCGGAACTAAAATGGCGCCAAAAGCACCTGGAAAATAAGGTTGACTTATTTTAAAACATAAAATCCCTTTAATGAAAATTAGAGGGATTTTTT
>JAYVDU010000141.1:0-6002 GCA_043749245.1 Bacteroidota bacterium
ACACCTTTCGGTTGCGTAATCGTTCCTATCACATTTTTAACCGCCCCTAAATCAATACCAGTTTTCCCGCCTACACTCGCATCAGCCATTGCTAATAAACTAGTAGGAACGTTAATAAAATCAATTCCTCGCTTATAAACAGATGCCACAAAGCCCCCTAAATCAGATACCACGCCACCCCCTAAATTAATAATGAGTGCTTGTTTATCTGCTTTTAATTCAATGAGGGTTTGCCAAATATGGCTGGCAATTTCAATGTCTTTAGACGCTTCACCACTTTCAATTTCAATAACCTCTGCATCTTTCAATACCTTACAGGATGATAACAATGCCGGTAAGCAATGTGCAAGTGTGTTTTCGTCGCAGATAATAAAGTAAGAACTATAGGTTTTGTTTTTAAAAAACTGATTTAATTGACTTAACGCATCAGAACCTAATTCAATGGAATAGCCTATGGATTTGAGTGTTTTCATATGTGTGAGTACGAATTTAATACGAATATACAAATCTCTGTTTATACACTACAAAATACTATTTAACCGACTACTAATCATTGTTTCTCCATACTCCGAAAGTATTGATTCTGGAAAAGAATTGAAAGTCTGGAATGTTACAGTCTTAATGTTTCAATGCCTCATACTTACCTTTTCAATTAATGAACTAAGTTGTAACTAAAACTATTGTAATTATCGAGAGAGATGGGTTTCAATTTTTTTATAATCTTAAATTCTTCGCTTTACGTTTCTTTATTATATAAATTAAATAAAGAGTATCTAAACATAGAATTACAAGAGTATATATAAAAGCACCATATTTATTTTTAAAAGAATTTACAATGTATGTATTGGGATTGTTTACATCATAAAGAATTTCAATCTTATCACTTTTAAAAAGATTCTTTTTTGATTTATCTTGAATTACCGACAAATCAGTGAATCTAAAATTAAATGTATCCTTAAAAACTATGAATTTACCTTGATATATTGATTCGTGGCCATTTTCTGTATCATTTCCATCTAAAATATCTTCAACACTACCAACTGTCTCGACTCCTTTAATAATTAGCGGTAATGTATTCCAGTTTTCAATTAGTGTAATTGGTAGTGGTGCATTCAAGAAAAATAAAAAAACTATTACAACAACTTTCCAATTTGTTTTCTCAACATTATTATTTGTTTCATTCAACATTTATAATTCATAACTTATAACTACTAATTTCCTTCCACCAAGCCTCTACCCGTCTTTTGAATTTTATTATCACGCTTTAAATCAGCGATGATTTTATCCAATACCCCATTAATAAATGTTTTACTGTTAGGTGTACTGTATTCCTTAGATATATCAATATACTCGTTTAACGATACTTTAACAGGCACGTTACTCACATTCATAAACTCTGCTAGGGCCATTTTCATAAGCAATACATCCATAGAGGCAATACGTTCCAATTCCCAGTTTTTTGTTTTTTCATCAATGAGTTTCTCGTATTCTTTATTGCCAGCAATCGTTTTTCTAAATAACGTAGAAACAAATTGTTGATCATCCTCCTTGTCTTTATACAAAGGTGTTAATTGAATTGTGCCTGAAAAACTTTCGAAAGTACGCGCTACCATTGAAAAAGCTCCAAAGGTGTCGTCAGCCCAATGCAAATTTTTCTCTTCAAATAAATGGTTTAATAAATCGTGTTGGTATAAAAATTCTGTAGCTACTGAAATTAAAAACTGTTTATCTTCTTTAGCAGAAGGCGTTGCAGAAGACATATAATCTTTATACGAATCTGTCTGTTTTAATTCGGTATACAGCTTACGAACTAAATCAAAATCACTTTGCCAGGAAATTTTACGGTTTGCCACTTCTTTTTTTAAATCATCGTTATTAGTTAAACGAACCAATAAACTATTTTCAATAAAGCGTAAGTTTGGCTCTAAATCCTCCTTTGTAGGTAAGCGCTTGTTTTTATTTTCTTCAGAAACTAATAATGCTACATGGTGCATATCAGTAAATAACACTAATATGTAAATGTATAAATCGTAAATTTTATCTAAACTTTTAAATAAATCTTTTTCGTGAGCAACTGCATCTGCATTTTCTTGTTGAAAGAATGAATACAACGATTGCATTGTTTTTATTCGAAGGTAACGTCTATTTAGCATAAAGAACGGAGTTTAATGAGGAAATTTATTAATTTAATATGAGGCAATAATTTATTAATTTTTGATTCTGTCAAATTTGACTGTCACTCTGAGCGGAGTCGAATAAGGAGAATATTTAAAGTATTTCGACTACGCTCAATGTGACATTACAAAACGGCATTAATACGTGCAATACTTTCTATCCGTTGTTCGGCTATTTTATTAGCAGCGGCGTAGGTTGGTATGTTTTGTGCTTTTGCTGTTTGAATAATATTCCACGTAGTATCGTAAATTTTTTCGGCATGAGCCATTGCGCGTTCTCTGTTATAACCTTCTAATTCATAAAATACATTAATGATTCCACCAGCATTTACAACAAAATCAGGGGCGTATAAAATACATTTTGCTAATACTAACTCACCATGTTTTTTTTCGTCAGCTAATTGATTATTAGCAGCACCGCAAATAACTTTACATTTTAATTTAGATAATGTATCGTCGTTAACCGTAGCTCCTAAAGCGCATGGCGCATAAATATCAATATCCAAATCAAACATCTTATCTGCAGAAACTAATTCTGCTTTATAGGTATCAACGGCCTGTTTAATGCGCACTTCGCTAATATCATTAATATATACTTTAGCGCCTTCTTTTGTTAAATGCTCAACTAAGTGCATACCAACGTTACCGATACCTTGCACTAATATTTTTTTACCTGATAAACTATCGTTTCCAAAAGCTTCTTTAGCACTGGCTTTCATACTCACATAAACACCGTAAGCAGTCACAGGAGATGGATCTCCGCTACCACCCATGTTTAAAGGTAATCCGCTTACATAATCCGTTTCCATTTTAATAATTTCCATATCACGGCTACTCATTGCTACATCCTCTGCAGTGATATACTTCCCACCAAGACTGTTCACAAACTTACCGAAACGACGTAATAAGGCTTCTGATTTTATTTTTTTAGCATCACCAATAATAACTGCTTTCCCACCACCCAAATTTAAACCAGCTACAGAAGATTTATAAGTCATACCACGCGATAAACGCAATACGTCGGTTAATGCTTCCATCTCGTTATTGTAATTCCACATTCGCGTGCCACCTAACGATGGCCCAAGAACTGTGTTATGAATAGCAATAATGGCTTTAAGGCCAGTTGCATTGTCATTACAAAACAAAATTTGTTCGTGGTTATATTGTAACATTTGCCCAATGACAGGATTTTGAGCTAAACTAGAATCTTTGATATCTTTTACTTCCATCATAAAGAGGTTTAAATTTCGGGGCTAATTTAGGGTTTATTTTGAATTGTATGACTTATTAAATAAGCTTTTACAACCAAAAAACTCGAAGCTTGTATAAATTTTATCTAATAATTTTGTTTTGTGTCTTTTTGGCTATCCGGATTTATCTGGATTATTTTTTTTGAGATAATAGACTACTATCGCTACAAAATTTGTCTTTTCACACTCAAAAAACATTTTAACAATTCATTATATTCTAAGCAAATGATTAAAAATGCTCAAAACACTTATTATTATTGGATTTGTAATTAATTTTTTTAGAGACTTTCACTGTAATTTACTTTATGTATTAAATAAGATTGTCACTATTACTTTTGATGTTTGTATTTTCCATGCAAGCTTGGGGTTTCGATTAACAACAATATTTTTTCTTTTTTTATACAATAAAAAGAAAATTATTTTTTAGGAAAACGATAGTAAAATTCATTGCATCGCCTCCATCCTTATGCTGGCTCAAGCATATACTATAGCCTTGACAGTGAACTGTTTTTTGAAGAAGTAACGAATATAAAGAATAAGTTTTTTTTAGGTATTTTAAAATGAATATTGACATCAGTTCTATAACATCCAAAAGACTTGCAAAATGTGTCATTATCAGTGTTGCAATTGTTGAAAATGCTTTTTTTATTGCATCTTTTTTGTAAAACTGTTAATAGTAAATGAACCATAAGATAGTGCCATACTTGGGTTCTGAAGGCATTTCATTTTCTCCATAAAAATAATTTATCTAAAAGTTTTGTTTATTTTTTTAAAAAACAATTTTAATTCCCAACGCTGCTTGTATAATGCAGTAATCATTGATGCAAACAATAACATGTTATTTGTAATGAAGATATATATAACCTGTGATACATTATCATAATATTTTATTCTTCTTATTTTTTTTAGTTATTTTTAATAAGTAGAGTCTGCTCAGTAAATAAAAAATCGAGTAATATCAATACTTTTAAGATTTTTTCTATAACTAATCTTCAAAAAAATAGTAACAAAACGTTAGTGAAACGTTATATTATACTATTTATAATAAATAAATAGTCCAAATCACATAGGCACATAGTTCACATAGAATGCTTATTTAACCTATGTTTCCTATATGCCTATGTTGTTTAAAATGGATTATATATAAAATATATTTGGTATTAGAACACTAATTGGCATCCACCTTAAAATTAAAGCAACCTAATACGGTCGTCGAAATAAATTCTTATTCAAAAAATGAAATAAGCCTTTCAGTTAATTTCGCAACAAATTTTTCTCAAAACAAAAAAGCTCTGCAATTTCTTGCAGAGCTTTTAAATAAAATTTATAAAATTATTTTTTTAAATAATCGCCTACTAATTCGTTTTGAACGATTTCCTCACGGAATGCATAAGCACCAGTTTTTGGAGATCTAATTACTTTAATCACTTTTGTAAAGCTATTTCCTTTACCAGTTTTCAGGGTTGCAACTACTTTCTTTGCCATTGTATCTTAGTTTTAATGGATTATTTAATCTCTTTATGAGTTGTCATTTTTTTCAAGATCGGGTTGTATTTTTTCAACTCAATACGATCAGGAGTATTTTTTTTGTTTTTAGTAGTAATATAACGAGATGTCCCGTGTTTACCACTGTCTTTGTGCTCTGTGCACTCTAAAATTACTTGAATTCTATTACCTTTTTTTGCCATTGCTTCTAATGTTGTGTGTTATTTAGTTTAAAATTCCTTTTTCAACAGATTCTTTTAAACAAGCGTAGATGCCTTTTTTATTAATATTTTTGATTGCAGAGGTCGATACACGAAGTGTAATCCATTCAGCAGTTTCAGGAACAAAAAACTTTTTAGTTTTTAAATTTACCTTGAATTGGCGCGGTGTTTTAGCATTTGAGAAAGAAACTTTATTCCCTTTCATTGCTTTTTTTCCTGTTAATTGACAAATACGTGACATAATATATAATCTTAATTTAAAATGTTTTCCCTCAAATAGGGGTGCAAATATAATATTCTTTTTTTATTCTACAAAAATATTATGTGTTTTTTGCTAAAAATATAAAAGCTATCCAAACTTTAGTTTTAAAATCTGGATAGCTTTTAAATAAAAACTACTTATTTCTATTTAGCGAAACGATTTCTACGTTCTCCACCTTCAGTATTTCCTCCAAAAGAGCGTTTTTCACCACTTCCTTCGCGATTAAATGTTCTACGTTCGCCACCGCCTTCAGTTGACCCGCCAAATGGTTTACGTTCGCCACCTTCACGAGATCCTCCGAAAGATTTACGTTCTCCACCTTCACTTGAGCCTCCAAATGAACGACGTTCGCCTCCACCGTATGATTTGCGTTCTCCGCCACCATAAGATTTACGTTCGCCACCTTCACGAGATCCGCCACCGTATGATTTACGCTCTCCGCCGCCATAAGACTTGCGTTCGCCTCCACCATAAGATGAACGACGTTCTCCTCCGCCTCTGTTACCATCTTCGCGAGAACCACCGCCGTAAGAACGACTTTCGCCATATCCTCCGCCACCTTTTCCTTTTGATACTTCAAAAGAAATAGTACGAGCATTAAATTCGATAC
>JAYVDU010000142.1:0-1719 GCA_043749245.1 Bacteroidota bacterium
GATTCTAAAATCGAGACTTCTTTTACTTAAAATTTCAACTGTATGAAAATTGATTAAACGAGTTGTTTTAAAAGTAGCCGTTACATATTCTTTTTTAGGCTTTTCGGCAACCATATTTAATAAGTCATCACTTGACTGCGCAAAAAACGCTGAAGAACCGCAGATGATGAATGAAAGAGATAATATAATTTTTTTCATAGTAGTTTAGTTATTTAAGGCGCCACCAGCAACCCATTTTTTTATTTTTATAATATCACAATCGGAAATTTTTGTAGTTGCTCCTTGTGGCATTTGTTGCGCACTTCCATCCCAAATAACACAACTAACCAATTTTCCCGACGTTGCATCGGCGTTTACGCTTGCCCATGTAGTCATAATATGACCTCCACCACCACCACTACCATTATGGCATTGGGCCGTACAAGCGGCATTGAGCACAGGAACTATTTGTGCTGAATAGCTCACGACACCTGCACTATCGCAATTACTAACTACAACTGCTTTTTCTGGATGTAACTCTTTAAAATTATCGTAATAACATCCTGTAAAAAATACAGTTGCTACTGCAAGAATGGCGAAATTTGTTTTATTCATTATCTATTAAATTTATTGTTCACTAATTATTTTTTGCTCCTTGTCCAATCCAAATATAAATTAATTGAATTTGCTGTTCTGTTAATGGATTGTATTGTGGGGTAGGCATTACCTCTTCGCTATTAAGAGATTTTACCAACTTATAGAGCTTACTAGTTTGAGGAGAACCTGCTTTTACTTTACAATATTTCATGACATCGGCATAAGAAAATAATTGAAATCTTCTGGATTCAAAATCTCCATGGCAACCACTAAACGTGCAATTACCGCTAATTATAGGCGCAATGTCGGTGCTGTAATATACCGTTGGCAAAGTATTGAAATTTGGCTCGTGTTTGCAAGATAAAATTATACAACTAATTGCTAAAACTGCAATCCCTAATTTTGATTTTTTTGTCATAACTGAAAATCTGTTTTTTAGTAAAATAACAGTGTAAATATATAATAAAACCCTGAAGCAACGCTAAGGTTTAAGCGCAAAAATTTTAAAGGTCAAAATTACAGAATTATTACAAATATGCTCCATAAAAATTTAATACATTTGAATAATAAATTACTACCTAATTAAGCTGTATCGAACACCATTTATGACTCATATATTAATTGTAGAAGACGAAATTAACTTAGCTAAAGAAATTTCTAACTACTTAATAGATTTTAACTATAAATGCACGATGGCGCATACTTGCAATGACGCCCTAAAAATTATTGCCGAAAAAGAATTTACCATCATTTTACTTGATTTAAATCTACCTGATGGAAATGGCTTGCAGGTAATTCAGTATTTAAAAAAGAAAAAAATAACTAGTGGCGTTATCGTATTATCTGCTAATGATGAATTGGATATGCGAATACACGCACTAGATGCAGGTGCGGACGATTTTTTGACAAAGCCTTTCCATTTGTCGGAATTAAATGCTCGTTTAAAATCATTAATTAGACGTAACTTTCATAAGGGTAATACGGAAATAGAATTTAACGAAATTAAAATTGATTTAGATAAAAAACAGGTGTTAATTAATGATGCAGGCTTGGTATTAACCGCTAAGGAATTTAAGTTGTTGTTATATTTTATTTCAAATACTGGAAAAGTTATAACTAAAGAGGCTATGGGATATAATATTT
>JAYVDU010000143.1:0-5991 GCA_043749245.1 Bacteroidota bacterium
TGGGAAAACGTGGAAGATAAATTTCAATTAACCAATCTAGATGATTTTAAAAACAAACATGTTGTGTTAGTAGATGATGTTATTACGACTGGCGCTACCATTGAAGCCTGTTGCGCCGTATTACAACAAATAGAAGGTATTAAAATTTCCGTATTGAGTATTGCGTATGCGAGTACGTAAGGCGTACTAAACAATCTCCTCAATCCTTGATTGTAGGCCCTTTCCTTCGTGCTTTTCTTCGTGGCTCATAAAATTAAAAGCGGCCACAATTTGTAAAATAGAATAGGTACAATAGGTTAAAAACATAGCTAACGTATATAATACCATTAACAGCACAGAAGAATCTCCTCCTGTTTCCTGACCACGAGAAAAAAGTTTAGTCATCATCATAATAGTAGCGGGTAAACTAAATAAGCCTTGTAAAATACCTAGGCAAATAACAGATACAATCATGATGAGCCAAGTCCACCAAAAATTTCCAGACAAATATTTTCTAACCTTAGCTATCGCATTATAAATAAATAGATTGTCGCGAATGACAACATAAAAACTAGCGGGAATAAAATAGGCAAATACTGGCATGAAAATGACCATAGAAAAAAACAGTGTAAGCCCAATGATTACAGCGCCACCAATACCTAGCCCTGAAAATATACCAATACAAATTAACGTAATGATTGTCACAATAAGAATCAGTGTTAGTATTAATACAATTGATGAAATGATTAGGCGCCCAATGTTACTCCATAATCGAGTGGCAACTTCAGAGACCGTTATTTTTTCTCCAACAGCTTTTTCGTTGTACAAACACATGTAATTATAAGACACACTGCTTAATAATATATTCGATAAAAACCCGCACAGTATAGTTATGCCAAGTGTAGTAAAATAGTCGCTATTAAAGATGGCTAAAGGATTTGATGGATCGCGGGTAAAATTGCTCATCATTGTTGTTTGAACATAAGCATACAATAATCCCATTAACAAAATAAGTGGACCAACAATCAAAATGATACTTGCAAAAAACGATTTAAAATTCTGCTTTAAAAATTTAAGTGTATCGCCTAACACTGAGCCGAAATCACGTTCTTGACGGAAATTAATTTTTTGCTGTTGCATAATTTATATGTTTAAATTTTAAAGGAAGATAAATAAAATACCAAAGTAAAAATGCCATAGAGCCAAGAATAATGGTGAGGCTTAACCATAACTCCATTTCTGTGTATCGGGTTACAAAGCTTTCTAAAAATCCGGCACAAATAAATAAAGGAATTAATCCAAATACAATTTTTACACTATCTCTTGCGCCACGCTTAAAGGACTCTAAACGACTATATGTATAAGGAAACATAAAGCTATTCCCTAAAATAAATCCAGCACAGCAAGCTATAGTAATCACTGACATTTCGATAGTGCCATGTATCCATATTACTTTTAATGCTTTACCTAAGACGTTGTATTGATAGAACAATGCAAAGAAAGAACCTAACATAATAAAATTATATAAAGCATAAATGCCTGCGCCTATCGAAAAAAGCATACCGGCGGCTAACATTTTAAATGAAACGGTAATATTATTAATGGTAATGTATGCAAACATAAAGGACTCCGGCATTTCGCCATAAACCCCAATAGGATTGCCATTTTTAATGCGTTCGATGGTTGTGTCTACATAAT
This sequence comes from Bacteroidota bacterium, assembly GCA_043749245.1. Taxonomy (GTDB): domain Bacteria; phylum Bacteroidota; class Bacteroidia; order B-17B0; family Aurantibacillaceae; genus UBA4416. The sequence goes on from JAYVDU010000143.1 coordinate 1,678, forward strand.
CGTCTCCCATAATAATGCGTACAAAATTATCGTCGTATAGCTGAGATACCCATCCAATAATGGTTCCTATAACACCGATACAAAAAGAAAAAAACAATAAGTGATGGTATTTTCCAAACATGGCTGGTAATTCTACTTTCCAGAAATGAAAAATGCGCTTGTTGCTTTCCGATTTGTTTTTGTATACTAATTGATGAACGCGTGCAGTGAGAGCGTTTAAGTATTTAGTAGTTTTACTTTCGGTGAAATTACTTTTGGAATATGAAAAATCATCCGTTAACTCCACAAACATTTCGGCAACCTTTGCAGGGTTCTCCACTTCCTTTCTATCAAGCGACGCTTCATAGATTTCCCATTTTTCGGAATTTTGTTTTAAGAAAGTAATTTCCTTCATAGATGAATTTGACCGTAGTTATAAAAATAGAATTGTAATTTCGAATTTAAACCTATACTTTTAAATACACACTAAATTTATAAAAATAATTAATGGATTCAATAAAAATCACCACTTCTCAAAACGTTGATTTGGAATATGAAGCGGCAGGCATTGGTTATCGCATATTAGCTACTATGCTTGACGAAGTATTTAAGATGGTTTACGTGATTATAGGGCTTCTTATCTTAGGATTAACAGCAAAGAGTAATCCGCACTTATATGATGGTGATAAAAATTACACATTATATACTATTTTAATTTTGGCAGCATTACCATATACGTTATATTATTTTTTAAGTGAAACTTTTATGAATGGGCAAAGTTTTGGTAAAAAAATTGTTGGCACCAAAGTAGTGAAGTTAGATGGCACTCAGCCTGGTGTTAGTTCTTATATGATTCGGTCGTTGTTGCGTGTTATTGACAATGGTTTAGTAGCATTGATTGCAGTGGCTGTTACAGAAAAGAGCCAGCGTTTGGGAGATTTGGCAGCAGGTACCAGTGTAATTAAACTTGGCTCTAAAGTGACATTACGTGATACTATTTTATATAACCCAGTTGCTAATTATAAAATAGTATTTGATCAGGTTGCTCTGTTATCAGATAAAGACATCGCTATAGTCAAAGAAATATTAGACCATAGTATTACTAATGATAAGAAAGAAAACTTAACCTTATTAGCACAAAAAGTAAAAGTAAAAATGGGCGTAAGCTCAACACTTAATGCTGAAACGTTTTTAAAAACGATCTTACTGGATTATAGCCATTATCAGTTTGAGAGATAGACAATTGCTTTAAGATAAAAAAGTAACCATACCAAAATCTCTGTTTCCATCTCCGCTGAGAACTGTATAGGCTAATATACACAACGGCTCCGATTAATTTTGTAAAGCTGCGGTAATAAAAACTAAAAAAGTAAATGTGTTTTAAAAATATTTATTAGGTTCTTAAAAAAACAAGTTAATCTCAAATGAGCAGAAGGGAAGCCTTGACTAATTTTTAATAAAACCGAAAATAATGCTGAAAACCATACCACTACTCTGTTTTGTATTACTCAAATTTCACAAATTTTGATTAATGAATTTTAGTTGCGGCTTTTGGGTTTTATAAAAGGCAGTTTTTCTTTTTGAAAAAGTCATTTTTTTGTTTTTAATCAGATCATCTAAAAAGACTCACTGTTCCGTTTTTTTCAATAATTTTGTCGTCAAATCCTGTTGCTTTTACGAAGTAAAAATAAGTTCCCGTAGGCACTATTGCGCCATGTGGTGTTAAGCCATCCCATGATGCCTTTGGTCCTGCAAATTCATATAATTTTTGCCCCCAGCGATTAAATATTTGTAAAGAAACTTCTTTAATTCCTGTTGATTTGATTGTGAAAAAATCATTTAAACCATCATTATTAGGTGTAAATACGTTTGGTATTACTAACGTTAAACCATCTTCTACAACAATAACAATACTAGATGTAGATGTACAAGAAGGACCAGATGTTGCTGTTAGTATTACAGTATAACTGCCGCTTGTTACAAAAATATTTACTGGATTTTGAGAAGCAGAAGTATTGCCATCTCCAAAATTCCAATTGTAGTTAGTAGCACCTATACTTGTACATGTAAACGAAACAGGTAATGGAGATAAACCTATTGTGGGATTTGCAGAAATTGATGTTGTTATATTACCTTGAGATACGTTTACAGTTGCTGTACTTTGGCATCCTGTTAATATATCAGTTACTGTTAATGTATAACTACCAATTTCTGTTACAATAGGATTTGCTGTATTGCTTCCTGAAGTTATACTTGTTGCAGAAGGGCCAGTCCAAGAATAACTAACGTTTGTAGAAGTTGTAGTCCCATTTAAAGCAACTGTTAAGCTACCACAAGAGATAGAAACTAAATTGCCTGCATTCACATTTTGAGGAGGAGTTGTGCCACCGGCTATTGTATATTGTGGAGCAACAGAACAACCATTAACAGCATCCACAACAACTAAAGTATAAACACCGGCGGTTGTTGCATTTAATGTAGGAGTAGAAGCGCCAACAGGCAGCCAAACAACTGAAGTATTTGTATTTGTAATCGAACTACCTAAGGTGACAACTGAATTACTCGCTAAACAACCAATTATGCTATTAGTTGATATCGCTGTTATTGTTACAGTTGGTAATCCTTGGTCGATAATAACCGTAAATGTATTTGCTGTATTTGTTGAAGAAGTCACACAACCAGTTAACGTATTTGTTACGGCTAAAGTATAAACACCCGCCGCTGTGAATGTCGCACTTGATAAAGTACTTGATGAAACATTACCAGGCGACCAGGTGTAAGTTAAATTAGAACTTGGAGTTACCGTTGGGGATATTGTTACAAATGTATTGGTACATGTTATTGTTCCGGTATTAGTTGCTGATGTTGTTAAAGAAACCGATGGAGCAGTATTATTTAAAGCAACAGCAACGGTTACAGTAGAACTACACATAGATGTTGTGTTTTGAACCACAACCGTATATTGGCCACTGGTATTTACAACAGCAGTTGAGGTCGATGCTCCTGAGGTAATGCCAGGTCCTGTCCAACTATAGGAAACTGGTGATGCTGTAGTAGTGGCTATCACTTGAGCTGTAGTTGTTGTACATGTTATGGAATTTGAAGATGAGGTTGTTACCACAGGGAATCCTGCGCTTGGAATTACCTGAGTTATTCCCGAATTAACACAACCATTAGCAGGATTAGTAACCGTTAGAGTATAAAAACCTGCAGAAGAAGCTATAGCAGTATAACTATTAGCACCACTCGAAACACCACCTGTCCATACAGGAATACAATTAGATGGAGATGCAGAAGCAATTAATGTTACAGATGGAGCAGAACAAGTGATTGTTTGCGTTGCAGGCATAATAACACCTGGCACTGTTGTATTTTGAGTTACGACTTGCGAACCAACTGTACTACATCCATTTGTAGTATTAGTTACCGTATAATTAAATGTGCCAGATTGATTCACTGTAATTGTACCAGTCCCTGCACCGGCAGTTATACCTGAACCGCTCCAATTATAGGTGACAGGCGATGCAGAAGTTGATGCATTCACATTTACAGATGTTAAAGTACAATTTAAAACACCAGAAGCGCTTGAGGTAACAACAGGGGCAGTTATATTTTGAGTTACTACTTGAGAACCTGAGGCAGTACAACCATTACTATTATTAGTTACTATATAATTAAATGTACCAGGCTGATTTACCGAGGCAGAAGCCGAAGTGCCTCCACCTGTTATGCCAGTGCCAGACCAACTGTAAGAAACAGGGGAACTTGCAGTAGTTGCATTTACGTTTACAGATGTTAATGCGCAAGTTAAAATACCTGATACATTAGATGTTACAACAGGACTTACTATATTTTGTGTAATATTAACTGATGACGCTGCAGAAGAACAACCTAACGATGTAACAATCAAATTGTAGGTGCCAGGTTGATTTATTGTTGGGTTGGCTGTACCTCCACCTGATACAATACCGGGCCCAGTCCAAGAATAAGAACCGCCACCGGAACCTGATAAAACTGCGGAAGTATTAGTACACGTTAAAACAGCTGTTGCGCCCGCATTAGCAGTAGGTAAAGGATTAACAATAATATTATTTGTTTGTGTATTTTTGCACGTAGCCGAAATACCTACAGTATAAATTACAGGCCAAGAACCTGCACCAGAAGTTGAAGGACAAAACTGTGTGCCTCCAACACCAGTGCCACTCCAAAACCCTCCTGCTGTACCGCTAACGGTTGGGGGTAAGCTAACACAAGCTCCATTTGAACATAAATTTAAAGGGGCTGTCCAAGCTGCACTATAGGGATTCGCTATTGTAAATACAAACTGACTGGTTG